>NZ_JBYLHW010000087.1:0-9416 GCF_057747715.1 Bacillus sp. JST-5
AGACCTCTTGGAGGGTGGAGTGACCACTGGCATAAAGAGAACAGCTATTCACGGAAGTTATAAAGACTTGCGTCAATTATCTTAATTGAACCGCCGTATACGGAACCGTATGTACGGTGGTGTGAGAGGACGGGAGTTAATCGCTCCCTCCTACTCGATTCATTCAAAGGAGAAATTATGGGCAAGCACCTATGAAATTGTTAGACATAGTATTAATTAGAGTACTTAAAGGAGGTTCCCTTTTATGTTTTACCATATTAAAGAGCTACAATATGAAGCTAAACCTTCTAAACCAGATCCAGTTTTTGCTAAAAAATTGCAGGAAGTTTTAGGTGGACAATTTGGAGAAATTACAGTCATGATGCAGTACTTGTTTCAAGGATTCAACTCTCGAGCTGATGCGAAATATCGCGATCTTTGCTTAGATATTGGAACAGAAGAAATAGGGCATGTGGAAATGTTGGCGACTTTAATTGCACGATTATTGGATCATGCACCAATAAAAGAACAAGAAAAGGCATATGCTAGCAATCCTGTATTAGCAGCAGTTATGGGCGGAATGAACCCGCAACATGTCATTGTCAGCGGATTAGGAGCGACTCCCTCAGATAGTGTGGGATATCCTTGGAATGCAAGATATATGGTATCAAGCGGAAACTTATTGGCTGATTTTCGTGCGAATTTAAATGCAGAATCACAAGGAAGACTGCAAGTAGTCCGACTATACGAAATAACTGATGATCCAGGTGTGAAGGATACATTATCTTTTTTAATTGCCCGGGATACCGCTCATCAAAATCAGTGGAGAGCAGCGATTGCTGAACTTGAACAGAGAGAGAAAGATATCGTTGTTCCTACTTCATTCCCACGTGAATTAGAAAAACAATCAGTAGCCTATGATTTTTATAATTTTTCAAGAGGAGAAGATAGTGCCAATGGTCGTTGGGCTCATGGACCAAGTATGGATGGTCGTTCAACGTTTCGATATGTCTCACAACCAGTTTTCTATGGTCCAAAACCATTTTTAATTCCAGCACCACTACCAGTCCACAATACAATACCTCCAATGATGTAAATGTTCAAAACCCTCCCGTTTGTCAGTAAATTTTCTTCCATCCTACTGAACGAAAAGTAGGATTTTTTTTACATAAAAGAAATCGTAGAGGAAAAAATAAACTGACGTAAACGAACGACAAGGAGGTTATTGATATGAGTCTTGAATGGTTTTCACGATTGGAAAATGCAATACGGATTGGTTTACCAGATCTATGCGAGGAGTTTGAAGATTTTGAAATCATTTTTGATACGAACACAACGGAAAAACATCCTAGCTTTGTCTTTTCTATACAAATGATTGATCATATAGAAGAATTTTGTATTATCCATTTTGATCCTATAAATCAAGAGTTTTATTCCTATCATTATCATGATGAAGCGGAACTTGAATCTAAAGTTTTATTTTATGAATTAGATGACATGCTTGATTTCATCCATGCTTCGTTTCATGAACATATTGGTGATATGGATGATGAATGGGAGAATGAAGATTACGAAGAATTTGATAATGATGAGAATGAGGATTATGAAGAAATTGAATATGAAGGCGATGTTGATGACGAAGAATCGATTGAATGGATAACAAATGACAAACATATTCATATAGAAGATCATACGCCAAATTATGAAGGAGAATTTACAATTCATTTAAAATTAGGGATTGACCAGGAAACAGGTGATGGTGTGTTATATAGAAACACCTATTTAACAGAAGGGGATGACTCAGAGGAAACGGAAGAAAAAGTATTTTTCTACTTCAAAGAAGAAGAAGCTCCATATTTGATTGATATGATCAATGAGTATATAAAAAAGATAAATTAATACATTCATATTAGGAAAAATATCATTCTCATTATTAAGACTTTTTCACTAAATTGAAACGTATGTTCGGAAAAGTGTGGAAATAGTTTGTCTGAATCTTGTATAATAAAAATACAGTAGGCGGAATCACTCAAGGGTGGGTCGGCACGCTCCCGTAGAAAGGGGGTGATGCCATTGACAGTTTTTGAAGCGTTAATGTTTTCTGTTGCCTTTGCGACGTTAATGATATCCATTCTGTCATTTAACCAAAAAAAATAATCCACCCTTGAGTTAGCGGCTCTGGTGGATTATTTTTTCCCCTACGGCCGACCCCCTTTTGAGGGACCGTCTATTGGATGACTGTGGTGTTGGCGCACCACAGTCTTTTTATTTATTTGATGATTCTACTATTATTATACGTAAATCCACAAGAAAATAAAAGGGAAAATACATAGTTTTTAAAGCGCTTCACTAAGTTCATACCAATAGTGGCATATTGTTCTTAATCCTTTATCGTAATTTTCTAAATGAAAATGTTCGTTAGGTGCATGGAAATTTTCATCCGGTAATCCGAATCCCATTAATACAACTGGTTTATTTAATATTTCGTCAAATGCAGCAACGATTGGAATGGAACCCCCACCACGAGTAAATGCGGTAGGAACTTGATAAACTTTTTCATACGAACGTGCTGCAGCCTGTATAGCCGGATGGTCGAAAGGAGTGATAAATGGCGCACCTTTATCAAAATGGCTAACCGTTATAGTAACTCCTTTTGGTTTATGCTTTTCAATATGACGTTCTAATAATTCTATGATTTCATCTGGATCTTGGTTTGGTACAAGACGACAAGTTATTTTTGCCGTTGCTTCTGAAGGAATCACTGTTTTAATACCTTCTCCTTGGAAACCACTGTACACTCCGTTAATTTCTAATGTAGGACGAACCCAAGTTCGTTCATTATATGTATAACCTTTTTCACCGAATAATTCTGGGACCCCTAATTCCTCACGAATTTTTTCTTCATCTGTATTCAAGGCTTCAAATGCTTTTCTTTCATCCTCAGTTAAATCTGCAACTTTATCGTAAAAGCCTTCTACTAATACTTTTCCGTCTTGATCATGGAAGGATGCTAATAATTCAATTAAGGCGTGAGCAGCATTTTGTACACCGCCACCGTATAGTCCTGAATGGAGGTCCGAATTTGCTCCTTTAACATCGATTTGAATTCCGCATAAACCACGTAAACCATAGCAAATGGCAGGCTTTCCTTTTTCAATCATTCCAGTATCGGATATTACGATGACATCGCAGGAAAGAAGGTCTTTATGTTTATTTACAAATTCAGGTAAATTAGGGCTACCGATTTCTTCTTCTCCCTCGATGATAAATTTAACATTGACAGGAAGTTTTCCTTCTGTATTCATAATCGCTTCAATAGCTTTTATATGCATAAATACTTGTCCTTTATCATCACTAGCTCCACGAGCATAAAGTTTTTCTTCACTGATAGAAGGTTCAAACGGGTTTGTTTCCCATAAATGAAGCGGATCAACTGGTTGAACATCATAATGACCGTATATAAGTACAGTTGGTTTTCCTTCAGCATGTAGCCAATCGCCATATACAACTGGATGTCCATTTGTTTCCATTACTTGTACATTTTCAAGGTTTGCATTTTTTAAAGAATTTGCCACCCATTCAGCGCAACTGCGGACATCCTGAGTATGTTCGGACAATGAACTTATACTTGGAATTCGCAGAAAATCAAATAATTCTTCTAAATGTTGACTTCTTTTTTCTGTTAAATATTGATCAAATGATTTGCTCATAACTTTCCCCCCTAATTGGTACTTATTCATATTTTACTTTACGATTGAACGAATTTCCAAGAATTATTTCAAATTACGAAATAATAATCTACATAAAATGGACCTGAAAAACTCAAATTACAAAAAGGAGGTATTCTATATGAAACAAAATAATAATCCTAATTCTGATTTGTTTCAAAATCGAATCATAGCAGAACCATCTAAGAGTCCAAGTATCGAAATTAAAACAAATTTAGATAGCAAAAACCTCATGGAAAACAACCCTTA
Source organism: Bacillus sp. JST-5 (assembly GCF_057747715.1). Classification (NCBI taxonomy): domain Bacteria; kingdom Bacillati; phylum Bacillota; class Bacilli; order Caryophanales; family Bacillaceae; genus Bacillus; species Bacillus sp. JST-5. Next base: position 3,957 of record NZ_JBYLHW010000087.1, read on the forward strand.
TTACGATGAAAAAGACATGAAGAACGAAAAAGAAAGAGAAAAGTTTGAAGATTTTTTTGATCGAGATTGATTTCCTTGCACACAATTTAGGAATGTACTGGTCGAAAAATTTAGCAATTTAATTTATTATACTAGCAATTTGAACGTTTGAATGGTAGTTCTTATTTTTTTTTGTTAATTATTAATGGATAACTTTCTAGAAAAAAGGAAGGATTGGCATGTGCCACTCCTTTTTCATTTGAGTATTTTTGCCAAATAATTAGCATTTTCCACCGTTATCATTCTGGACTGTTTTGGACCGATAATAATACAATAGAAGAAAAGATTGGGCTTAGGAGATAATGAAAAATATGAATAAGGAAACTAGTAAATCTATATAAAAATTCGGCGAATTACAATTAAAAAAATCACGGTTTCGTTTTATTGTAAAAAATGTTTGGAATTCTTAAATAATGGGTGAAATATATATCATTGATTTTCCCTACGAAGATGTGAATGTTAAAGTTTTTATAACGATGAAAATTCTTATCGGATGGTAGAAGTAAGGAGTGCTTACATTGAAAAAGAAATTACTTGAAATTTTTAAATATTTACATGAACATCCTGAAATTAGTTGGCAAGAAGTAAACACGACGAAATTTTTAGCAAATTGGTTTCAAAATGAAAACATTCCTTTTCATACATTCTCTGATTGTACAGGGGGATATGCGGAGATTGGTAAAGGAAACCCTGTGATCGCTGTTCGAGCGGATATGGACGCCTTATGGCAAGAAGTGGATGGAACGTTTCGAGCGAACCATTCATGTGGACATGACGCACATATGACGATTGTTTTAGGTAGTCTTTTGTTATTAAAAGAAGAAGGATTGAAGAACAAAGGAACCGTGCGATTTATTTTTCAACCGGCAGAAGAAAAAGGGACTGGAGCATTAGCATTCATCGAAAAGGGAATAGTTGACGATGTAGATTATTTATTCGGCATTCACTTAAGACCGAAAGAAGAATTGAAAAACGGGAGAGCTGCACCTGCTATTTATCACGGAGCTAGTCGATTTATATCCGGAAATATCATCGGAGAAGATGCACATGGAGCAAGACCGCATTTAACAGCTAACGCCATCGAAGTAGGAGCAGATCTTGTCCATTTCATGAAAGGAATCTATTTAAATCCTAATCTTTCATATTCTGCAAAATTAACAAATTTCCATGCAGGAGGAGAGAGTAAAAATATCATTCCTGGATCAGCTTCCTTTAGTATTGATGTGCGAGCAGAATCGAACGATGCCATGCATCAACTTTATGAACAAATTGTAAAGGTATTTAAGGCATTAGAAGTTAGATATGATGTAAAGATTACATACCAAATCGATGCAGATTTACCTGCAGCAGTTGTCTCCGATGAAGCAGCATCCTTGATGAAATCAGCTATCATTCAAACAATTGGAGAGCAACACTGTATGCCAGCCGTACAAACGACGGGTGGGGATGATTTTCATTATTACACGATAAAAAGACCAAATATTAAAGCGACCATGTTAGCTTTAGGTTGCGACTTACAACCCGGTCTTCACCATTCAAAAATGACATTTGATAAAGACGCTCTAATGACAGGGGCAATGATTTTAAAAAATGTGATTCAGACAACACTTAGTCAAGGAGAGATGAATGTTGACAGAAATAATCATTCAAACGATTGATACATTTGATGAAATAAAAAAAGTTAGAAAGTTGGAAGAAGAAATTTGGAATGGAACGCCATCGGTACCAGAGCACCAATATTTTACAGCAGTCAAAAATGGTGGATTGCTTCTTGGCGCTTATATAAACGAAGAATTAATCGGTTTTAGCTACGGTTTTCCAGGTGTAAAGAATAAAAACTTTTTTTTGTATTCCCATATGCTCGGAATAAAATCTAACTATAGGAAAAAAGGAATCGGTGAACAATTAAAATGGAGGCAGAGAGAAGAAGCTAAAAAATTAGGCTATTCATTCATTTGTTGGACATATGATCCTCTTCAAAGTGTAAACGCAAATATCAATATTCGAAAGCTTCATGGAATCGTAGGAACCTATTATACAAATTATTATGGTGAAATGAACGATGATTTAAATCGAGGATTGCCATCTGACCGATTCCTCGTTGAATGGCATATCGATTCTCCATATGTGGAAACAGAATCTTCTTATGTAGAATATGAGGATCGTTATAGCTTAATCAATTGGAATTTAGATCAACACGGCCACCCAAAGATTGAAGAGTTATATCCGATCACCAATCATGATTATTATTTTGTTCCAATACCATGTGATTTCCATTCTTTGAAAAGAAATAATTTACCTCTAGCTATCGAATGGAGAGAAAAAACACGTCAATTATTTATCGAATTATTAGAGAAAGAATATACAGCCGTCAATTTATTAAACGAACCGAATAACTCTGTCTGTTATTATTTGTTTTTGAAAAAACAATTATTAATTCTATAACAATTAATATGAGAGGAGATCCATGTATGATTGAATCAACTTCAATTTCTATTTCAAAAGTAATATTACATAAATTAAAAATGAAGCTAAAATCTCCTTTTGAAACAAGTTTTGGTAAATTTCAAGAAAAAGAATTTTTTGTTGTAGAAGTTGTTGATGAAATTGGAAGAACCGGTTGGGGAGAGTCTGTTGCTTTTAGTAGTCCATGGTATAGTGAAGAAACGGTAAAAACGAATGAACATATGATGGAAGACTTTTTAATTCCGTTATTATTAAAAGCTCCCATCTCACATCCAAATGAAGTTAGAGAGCGATTTTTAAAAATAAGGCGTAATCCAATGGCAAAGGCAGCGTTAGAAGGAGCGGTATGGGATTTATATGCACGTATCCAAAAAGTCCCACTATGGAAGGCATTAGGAGGAACGAAAAAAGAGATAGAAGTTGGTGTAAGTATTGGCATTCAACCTACAGTTACTGATCTTCTAAAGTTAATAGAATCTTATTTAGAAGAAGGTTACAAACGGATCAAAGTAAAAATTAAACCTGGAAATGATGTTGAAATGCTTCGAGAAATAAGAAAACACTTTCCGAATATATCTCTTATGGCAGATGCAAACTCTGCCTACGGATTGAAAGATATTGATCATTTGAAAAAACTTGATGAATTTCATTTAATGATGATTGAACAACCACTTGCCCATGATGATATTATTGATCATGCTCGTTTACAAAAAGAAATTGATACCCCTATTTGTTTAGATGAAAGCATTCATTCTTTAGAAGATGCTAAAAAAGCAGTGGAACTAGGAAGCTGTAAGATCATCAATATTAAAATAGGTAGGGTAGGAGGATTGTCAGAAGCTATTGATATTCATCATTATTGTAAAAGCAATGACATCCCAGTTTGGTGTGGTGGAATGCTTGAAGCGGGAATCGGTAGAGCCCATAATATTGCTTTAACAACTTTAGATCATTTTATTTTACCTGGGGATACATCAGGCTCTTCTCGCTATTGGGAAGAAGATATAATTGAACCTGAAGTAACGGTAAATAATGGATATATTTCAGTTCCTATGGATCCTGGAATTGGTTATAAAGTTAATCGTCAAACAATAGAAAAATATACAGTTGATAAAAAAGAGTTCTTTTAAACGAAAAACCTCGTGTTGTCATTAACATCACTCTTAAAAACAGACTGCGGTGATGTTTAATGACACATGGAGGTTTTTTCTTTATCTGAAGGTAAAAAATTAACCATTTTCTATTCTTTGAATAAAGTATATTGATTCCACAACGATGAGAGGATGAGGAGATATATGCCTAGATACGTTTGGGGTGTAGATTCCGCAGCTACGGTTACGGAAGACTTATATCAATGTGTCAGGCGAAATTTTGGTATGCCACGATTTTGGGGAAGATATTTAACAACCGTCCCTAATGCCTCTGAAGGATTAACAAAAGAAGAAATCTCATTTATACGGAATAAAGGAATTAAAGTTTTACCAATTTATAATGCTTTTCGAGAGGCAACAGGATATTCAAAAGGACGTGTCGCTGCCACAAATGCCGTATTTCATGCGCGAAGGCTTGGATTCCCTAAAGGAACGGTACTTTTTGCCAATGTCGAGAGGTTTTTTGCAGTTGATAAGGATTGGATCCAAGGTTGGGTAGAAGCTTTGTATCCTAGTGGCTATAAACCAGGTTTTTATCATGTTCCAACTGAAGGGAATTTTAACGTTGCGTTTTGTCAAGCAGCAAAAGAAAACGAGAAAGTTCGAATTCAATCCTTTTTATGGAGTGCAGAACCAAATGTAGGGGGAAGTCCGCCAAATGAAGCGCCACCTTATAAACCAGAAACTCCTAATTGCAAAGGTAATGTATGGCTATGGCAATATGGAAGGGATACTCAACAATGCCCAATCGACACAAATTTAGCTGATGAAAGAGTGCTGGCATCATTATGGTAAATAGCCCGAAAGCACGGGCTATTATTATTTAAATATAGTAATAATCTATTATAGGATACATAAGAATAAAAGAGAAGGTAGTTGGATGGTTAATGGATGAATATTGAGTGAACGGAAGAAGTAAAGGTGAAAAAATGGTATGAAAGTACCTTTAATCAAACCATAAAATAGGGAAATAGGCATATTCTTTACAAATAATGACGAAAAAAGTAGAATATTTATGGGAATTGTTTGTCAAAAAAATAGGAGGAACGTGATGAAAAAATATATTAATATACTAATCTCGCTACTGTTATTGATTTCTATGTTAGCCGCATGTAGCAATCAAGCATCAACGAAAGTAGAAAATGAATCAAGTGGACAAAAAGCTGAGATAAGTGTTAAAGCAGCTGTAAAAGAAAATGAAGGATTAAAAATTGGGGATACCGCAACGATTAAAGACATAACTGTTAAATTAAACCAAGTTCGAGTGATAAAAGAAGACTTTTTCGATGCTACTAATGGACATTTCATTGGTGTTTCGTTAGAAATAACCAATAATAGTAATAACCCTGTAGTTATTGAACCCTTGTTACAAACGGTGCTGAAAGTAAATGGAGAAAAACAAGATTTAGCATTAATTAATACATTAGGAAGCTTAGATAACAAAATTGAACCAAATGCAACTATTAGCGGGGAAGTCGCTTTTGATAGTAAAATTTTTGAGCAATATGAGTTTATCTTTAAAAATTCTAATTCAAAAAACCAAGCCATTTGGGTATTTAATGAAAAGGATTTGAAGGAAGAAGAATAGTTTTTCAAAACGCTTAGTCAGTGCTTTTTATGTACTGTTCTTAAGCGTTTTTTTATTACTTTAATTATTCATTTTAATATTGTGTTTATCGCTCAAACGTATTTCATTGTTTGTTCATAAACGTTCAAATTTAATTTTTTTGGTTCTCCGTCAAATGTTGGGGTGGTAAAGAAATCAGGCCACCCCTATCCTATATGTAGACCCATTCCTTTATAC
>NZ_JBYLHW010000088.1:0-9312 GCF_057747715.1 Bacillus sp. JST-5
GTACGGTTTGATGAGGGGAAGCTGAGAGTAAAAGAGACAGCATGAGCTGTCCCTTTGAAATCAGTTTTCTACTCTACAAGGGAGTGGGAATCATGATTAATAAAGAAAAAATTGCCGAGATAATCAATCATAAAATCCATCTGTTTAAATGTCCGATCTGTTATAGTCCTATGAATATTTTTGATCAGAAAAGCATCGTTTGTTTAAAAAATCATACGTTTGATATTGCAAAAAAAGGGTATGTCAATATGTTGAATCAATCGATTAATAGCCGTTATAGCAAAGAGTTATTTATGGCTAGACATAAAATGATTGTGGAAAAACAGTTTTTCGAGCGACTACATCAAAAAGTGTCAGAAATGATTATGAAAGAAATGAATGCTGTAAACGAAGAAATCATAGTTCTTGATGCTGGTTGTGGAGAAGGTTCTCATTTACAAATAATTGTAAATAAAAGTAGCCAATTAGTATGTAGGGGAATTGGTTTAGATATAGCAAAAGAAGGAATTAGAAAGGCAGCTAGCCATTATAAAGAATCGATTTGGCTTGTTGGAGATATAGCTAAATTACCGCTTGCCAACCAGTCATGTCATGTTATATTAAATATTCTTTCTCCAGCTAACTATAAGGAGTTTAAAAGGATTTTAGTACCGGGTGGACTCGTTATTAAAGTCGTTCCTCGTCTAAACTATTTAAAGGAATTACGCGAAGTATTAATTGCTCATCCAGATAAGAAATCTTATAAAAATGATAAAATTGTACCACTATTCGAACAACATTTTGATCTTGTCGATATTATTCATATTCAAGATACGAAAGAAGTTTCTCAAGAATGGATAAATGATTTATTGCATATGACTCCCCTTGCTTGGAACTATCGGCCACATAGTCTTGAACAGATAAAAAATAAAAGAATTTCCCAAGTCTCAATTGATTTAGATGTGTTAGTTGGAAAAGTTCTAACGAAAGGGGAGAGAGAGTAATGGAAAATTTATGTTTACAATTGGATAATGTAGAAATTTCAATGTCAGATAAAGTAATATTAAATATTCCGAGTCTTAAATTGTACCAGTTTGACCGAATAGGGATTGTTGGAAAAAATGGTGCGGGTAAAAGTACGCTTTTAAAAATATTGAATGGCCAAATACAACCAGAGAAAGGTCAAGTAAAACGCTTTATTGATTTTGCCTATTTTGACCAACTAAATGTTCCTACCAATCATGAAGTTGAATACGAATTAAAAGGAAAACTTTCAATTCCTAATACAGAAATCGGTAACTTTAGCGGCGGAGAACTGACAAGATTAAAAATTGCCCAGTTGTTCTCGAAGTATCATGAAGGATTATTATTAGATGAACCAACTACGCATTTAGATTCAGAAGGAGTTCAATTTCTCATTGAAAAATTAACTTATTATTATGGTGTCCTTGTCCTTGTCAGCCATGATCGTTATGTATTGGATCAACTGGTAACGAAAATTTGGGAAGTGGAAAACGGGGTGGTAACGGAATATATTGGTAACTATAATGATTATATTACACAAAAAGAACTTGAAAAAAGACAACAAATGGAATTGCATAGTAAGTATATCAAAGAAAGATCAAGGCTATTGGAAGCAGCAGAGGAAAAAAGAAAGATGGCGGAGAAAATCACCCGTCCAAGTAAGAAAATTTCTAAAAAAGAGGCTAAAGCAAAAGCGAATAGAATGTTCATGACTAAATCGAAAGACTCAGGTCAAAAATCGATGCATCGAGCAGCAAAAGCCATTGAGCAGCGGATAGTACAACTTGAGAAGGTAGATCCACCTGTTGCAGAGAGGAAAATCCGTTTTTATCAAACAGAAGCACTTAAATTACACAATAAGTTTCCTATCATGGCGGATCGCATAACAGTCAAAGTAGGAAGCAAGACTCTTTTAATGGATACAAGCTTTCAGTTTCCTTTAGGTAAGACGATTGCAATTACAGGAAAGAATGGATCTGGAAAAACGACATTACTTCGTTATATTTTACAAAGAGGGGAAGGGATTACGATTTCCCCAAAAGCAGTCATCGGTGTTTATGAACAGATGAGCTATCACCTTACTTCTAATGAAACCGTTTTGGACTATGTAAAATCTCAAAGTGATTTTGATGAAGGTTTCATTCGTTCTGTTTTGCATTCGATGAACTTTCATGGTAATGATTTAAAGAAAAGTGTTTGTCAATTAAGTGGTGGAGAGTCTACACGATTAGTATTGTGTCAGTTATTTTTAGGGAGATATAATGTATTAGTTTTAGATGAACCGACCAATTTTTTAGATGTATTTTGTATAGAAGCTTTAGAACAATTTTTAAGTGCATATGAAGGAACAGTTCTGCTTGTCTCACATGATCAAACATTTATTAATAAAGTTGCTGATTGCATTTTCCGAATAGAAGACAAAAAATTAGTACAAAAAGTGTAAACAAGTATTTTTTAACGGTTAACAATTTAAGTATATGAAGGCTCTCCTGCAATCATTAAGGAGAGCCTATTTATAATTTGACGATGTAGAAGCAGAACACATTTTATTCCAAAATGGTATTTAATTGATGTATAATGGATAAAGAAAAAATCAAATTTGTTATTTTAAAGTGATAGATCTTAAATAGAAAGAGAGTGTATTTTATGGGCCGTAAATGGAATAACATTAAGGAAAAAAAGGCACAAAAAGATAAAAATACAAGTCGAATTTATGCAAAATTCGGTAGAGAAATATATGTTGCAGCAAAATCTGGAGATCCAGACCCAAATATTAATCAAAATTTGAAATTTGTATTGGAAAGAGCGAAAACATATAACGTTCCTAAACATATTATTGAAAAAGCTATTGAAAAAGCTAAAGGCGGTTCAGATGAAAATTATGATGAATTAAGATATGAAGGATTTGGACCGAATGGCTCAATGATTATTGTAGATGCATTAACCAATAATGTTAATCGCACAGCTTCAGAGGTTCGTGCTGCTTTTGGTAAAAACGGCGGAAACATGGGAGTGAGTGGATCCGTTTCGTATATGTTTGATCCAACAGCAGTTATCGGTGTCGAAGGTAAAACAGAAGATGAAGTACTAGAAATTTTAATGGAAGCAGATATTGATGTTCGTGATGTAGTCCAAGAAGATGATTCGATTATTATATATGCAGAACCTGATCAATTTCATGCTGTTCAACAGGCATTAAAAGAGGCAGGCATTCAAGAATTTTCGGTTGCTGAACTTACAATGCTTGCGCAAAATGAAATCACACTTCCAGAGGATGCAAAAGCTCAATTTGAAAAACTTATCGATGCGCTTGAAGATTTAGATGATGTTCAGCAAGTATATCATAATGTAGATTTAAGTGAATAAACGAGAGAAGAGAATTTAGCTATATTTGGGAAGATGATGGGATGACCATCCATCTTCCCTTTTTCATTTTATTCATAAAAATAATCCCAATTTTTCCTTTAGTTATTGGGACTTTCGACTAATATGGGAGTGAAAAATAAAGTCAAGGGGTGAATACCTTGACAGTCATAACTTCATTCAATGAAAAAAGAAGAGAAAAACAAATAAAATATGAAAGAAGTATGTTAAAGGAATTAACGATCCAAATGTTAAGAAAAAAAGTAAGGCATTTTTTCGGGACTTTATCTTCTGGAGCGGGGGTCATTTTGGATCAAGCCATTGAAGAAGGATGTTTTGATATCGCTATTGAGGCATATTTATTAGGAAGCCGTTTTAGTCGATTTGGATATTACGGTGAAACCGTTGATCAAGTAAAAGAAAGATCAATTTATGAATTAGAACAGTTATCGGATGCTTTATACGATTTTATCCAGTTTTGGGTCAATATTAAGTCTGAACAAAAAATGGATGAAAGATTAATGATTAAATGTGAGCAATTTGTCAATGAATGGTGGTTAGAAGGATTTAATAGGGGGAGAATGAAATATAAATTGAGATTACATTAAGTCGTTCTAAATCCTTGCTTTGTCCGCATATATTTTTTTACTAGGACAGGCAAGGAGGAGATAATGAAGAATGTTAAAAAAGTGGAAGATATGGGCTTTTGCAATAGGATTTTTACTATTAATGTTTTTGATACAATATAAATTTAATGAGGACTCTTCTTGGGAATCATGGAACTTGCCTTTATCCGGTCGAATTATTTTTATTGACCCCGGACACGGTGGCCCTGATGGTGGAGCGGGTGATGAGAAAGCTGTAGAAAAGGAAATTGCTTTAAATATTTCACTTAAATTGCGCGATTATTTGCAAGAACAAGGGGCAATTGTTTTAATGACAAGGGAAACGGATAAAGATTTAGCGGATAAAGATATGCGCGGATACAGTCGCAGAAAAGTACAAGATTTAAGACGTAGAGCTGAAATGATCAATGAATCTCAAGCTGAATTATTTATTAGTGTCCACTTAAATTCCATTCCTTCATCAAAATGGAGTGGAGCTCAAACCTTTTACCATCCTAAATTTGAAGAAAGTAAAATAGCTGCCAAATTAATTCAAGAAGAGTTAATTAATACGTTAGAAAATACTAATCGTAAAGCAAAAAAATTAAAAAATGTATACTTATTAAAAGAAGTTGAAAAACCCGGTGTATTAGTCGAAGCCGGATTTTTATCAAATCCAGCAGAAAAAAGGAACCTAATGAAAGAAAAATATCAAGACAAAGTGGCATTATCAATTTATAAAGGGGTAATGAGATACTTTTCCAATGAAGAGAAAAATAATATAGGTGATGATGAATAAGATGGGATGGTTTTCTTGTATGGGAACCTTCCCATATTTAATTTCATTAGTGCTTCCATACGCATAGATGAGTTATTCTATGTTATACTGAAAGTGAAATATAAACTGGGTGGTGCGAACATTGTTAAGTGTTGAAAAAGTATATGAAATATTAGAAAAACTAGAAGACCCTTTTTTACATAAAACGTTAAAAGAAACAAATGGAATAATTGAAGTAAAGGTAAAAGAAGAAAAAGGCCATGTAAGTGTTAAGGTAGCGATTGCAAAAACTGGAACTGGAGAGCAACTAAAACTTCAGTCACAAATTGTGGAACAGTTAAAAAAAGCTGGAGCACAATCAGTAGGGATTCGCTTTACAGATTTACCAGAAGAAGAATTAGAAAAACATCGAGTTGCCAATCCAGAAGTCGGTGAAGGGTTATTATCACCAAACAGTAAAACAACTTTTATTGCTATTGCTAGTGGAAAAGGCGGAGTAGGAAAATCAACTGTTTCAGTCAATCTTGCTGTTGCCCTTGCTCGTCAAGGAAAAAAGGTAGGTTTGATTGATGCGGATATTTATGGCTTTAGTGTTCCAGATATGATGGGGATTGTAAATCGACCAAAAGTTCGCGGAGATAAAATTATTCCGGTTGATCGGTTTGGTGTTAAAGTTATTTCTATGGCATTTTTCGTTGAGGACAATGCTCCTGTTATATGGAGAGGACCAATGTTAGGTAAAATGTTAAATAGCTTTTTTAGTGAAGTAGAATGGGGAGAATTGGATTATTTATTATTGGATTTACCGCCTGGAACGGGGGATGTTGCCCTAGACGTTCATACGATGCTTCCTTCATGTAAGGAAATTATTGTAACTACCCCTCACCCAACTGCAGCTTTTGTTGCCGCAAGAGCAGGTGCAATGGCATTACGAACAGAGCATGAAATATTAGGGGTAATTGAAAATATGTCCTATTTTGAAAGTAAATTGACTGGTGAAAAAGAATATGTTTTTGGTAGGGGTGGAGGAGAAAAACTATCGGATGAATTAAATGCACCTCTATTAGGAAAATTACCTTTACAGCAGCCAGATTGGGATGAAGAAGACTTTGCCCCATCGGTTTATAAACAGGATCATCGCTTAGGGATCATTTATGATGATATCGCTAAGAAAATCATTGAATTAACGTAAGGAAAAAAATACAAGAAGCTAAATAACGGACCGTACGTGAATGATACGGCGATCTTATTTTATATTATAAAGAGGAAAGGTGGTTTAGGAGTTTAAACCACCTTTTTTAAAAGATAAGAAAGTATAAAAATTTGGGTCTACCACAGTCATTTAAGCTGTGGTATTTTCATTTTAATTGGGGAATTTTGTATTTGATATTGCTCTTAGAATATTATGGAAATTTGATTCTCGACGATTGAATACATTTTTTTAAGCATAAGAATAATGCTCGAGGGAATTCCCGAGCAAATATCGAATAGCCAATTAACTTTCTTTTTTCTTGCCTGATTGCATTTCTTCGGCAGCAGTAATAAGTATATTTTGAATTTTAGCTTGGAATAAGGGACTTTCGAACGTTTCTGTTATTACTTTTTGAAGGTGTTCCCGATATTCGTTACTTTTTAATACTTCTGTAACTTCTTCTTTTAAATCAGGTTCCTTCATTACTTCTACTAATTTTCCGCGGAATTCCGGATCATTCATTAAATTTTTGATTAACTTTTCATTGGCCTCTTGCATACTTTTCGCAAATGATTCAACGAATTTTGGATTTTCAAATGACTTTTTCCAAAAATCTATTCCTTTTTCCGAAACAAGCGTTTTTTCAATGGATTCCGAGACGATCGCTTGATCCATTACTAATTGTTGTTTTAAAGAATCATCTGCGAGTATTTCTTGTATGGCTTTTTTTCCATCATCTGTTTTTAGTATATCAACAACCATTTTCTTCGTTTCTTCGTAGCCAAGTCCTTCTTCTGCTTTTTGCGGAGCTGAACAACCAGCTATTAATAATGTGAAGATCAGGAGCAAGAATAGATGTTTTCTCATTTGGAATAGCTCCTTTCGTCAATAGAATCCTTAATAATAGAGTGGATATTTCGCTAAAAATTATTCCTTTAAAATTCAATTTGTAGATTTTTCAAGGATAGACTGGTACAATCATTTGTAGATTTTTCAAAGATGGACTGGTACAATCAAAGGTGTGATAATACATCAATTGGAGGATTTAAAAGTGAATAGCCGAAATTGGGTTCGAATGTATATTAGAACATTATTATTAGGTGGAATCATTACCATTGTCACTGGGATTCTAGTCCGATGGGGAGAATTCAAGCCAATATTTGCTTCTTTTGATATTTTGGAAATATTATCTGTAATCTTTTGGTTATTTGGAGTCGGTTTAATTTTCGCAACGATTAGCCAAATGGGTTTTTTTGCCTATTTAACCATTCATCGGTTTGGATTAGGTATTTTCCGTTCTTTATGGAATAGCGTGCAAATTGTCATTATGGTCTTTATTTTATTTGACCTAGTTTATTTCCGATTTAATTCTTTTGCCAAAGAAGGCGAAAGTATATGGAATTATTTCTGGATAGCCATTTTTATATTCTTGGTGGGTTTAATTGTTGCTTATGCAAGGGTCAAACAATCAAAAAAGACAGTTTTTATACCAGCACTATTTTTTATGGTCACTTTTACAGTTGTTGAGTGGATTCCTGTCTTGCTTGTGAATGAAGAAAGTTGGATTTATTTAATGTTATTTCCATTAATAATGTGTAACACTTATCAATTATTGTCTTTACCAAAATTTATTCAGCAATCGGAATTAGAAAGACAAGCAAAAATAACTGAAAAACCCGCAAAATAATGCGGGTTTTTTATTGTATTTCTTTTGAAGATGTTTTAGCGTCAGCGATTAACTCTGATATTGTAACAAATTTAAGGTGATTTAATTTCTGTATAATTATCGGTAATGCTACAGCTGTTTGCTTTGCTGAATCAGAAGCATGTAGAAGAATAATATCTCCTTTTTTTGCCTTTTCTATATTTTTCACTATTTCCTCTACCCCTGGATTTTTCCAATCTTTAGAATCAACACTCCAATGAACCACAGTATATCCCATACGATCTGCAATTTTCACTAATCTTGTGTCAAAATTTCCTGTTGGAGCTCTTAAAATTGGTTTTGTTTTTATATTCATTTTCTTAAAGACATCAATTGCCTTTAAAATATCTTGACGAATTTTTGCGTCGCTTAACTCAGTATAATCTTCGTATTCGTAGCCTAATAAACCTATATCATAACCTAGTTTATTGATTCGCTCTACAATATGCTGGTGCCTTTCTGCCCATGAACCAGATAAAAAGAATGTTGCTGATTTGATGCCTTCTTTTTCAAGTACATCTAAAATCGGTTCGGCTTTTTCGTCCCCCCAACCAATATTAAAAGTTAAGGCAATTCCTTGATTTCCTTTATAAATGGCTCGAGGACCGTCGCTAGATGAAAAAACCGGAACACGAGCGATATTCTCAATGTATAAAAACCATGCTGTAACAAATGCTGTTAAAACAATAAGCATGGTATTTCTTATTTTTTTCCCATTTAATATTAAAAAGAAATTCATAACATCACCTCGTCCACATCTCTAATTCAATCGTATGCTTGTTTAAATTTTTTATGTCTACCGTTTAATAGTTATAAAAAATAAAAAAAGGAAAATACTACTTATACAAAATAAGCGAGGTGGGTCAATGATGCTAGGTTTATTAATAAATAAGAAAGAAGCTGAGGAATTAATTTATTTATTAAAGAGAGAAATGGATGAAATTTTGTATGATTTGAAAGATGAAAGAATAGACCAAATTGTTAAAAGATCCATGGAAGAAAGATATCAAATTTTATTTACTTTATTTAAAAGAATTGCGACACCGAAAGAATGTTTACACTATATGAGAACAGAGAGAAAAAATTTAACTAATGATAGATAATAAAGTCTGGTTTTGAAATGAACATATATTTTATAGAGAACTGATAAAAATATTATGTATTAAAAAATTTGGCCGACCTAAAATGAACATAAAATGGTGAAAAACATATATGAAAAATGAAGTGAATGAAAAAACTAATTCCTTCGTATAAAAAATAAAAGTGATTTTGGTATGTTGAAAAACCATTAATTAAGGAAATTTTTTCAAAATAATTTTCTTGTTGACTTTTTTTATAATGCATGATAAATTATTAATCGTCGCTGCTGAACGAAATAAAAAGTATTGACATTTGTTCAACAGTAATTTAAAATAAATTATTGTGATTTGAAAATTCCACAATAAAATATTCAATCATCAATTATAATTTTTTTGTTGAATTTTGTTGATTGATATGTTATGCTTTTTAAGCCATTTCAAAAAGAAGTGTGCATTTGAACCTTGAAAACTGAACAAAACAAAGCGTCTAAAGAAACATGCTAGTCAATCATTTTGAGCAATCAAACTACTTATTGGAGAGTTTGATCCTGGCTCAGGACGAACGCTGGCGGCGTGCCTAATACATG
>NZ_JBYLHW010000089.1:0-9276 GCF_057747715.1 Bacillus sp. JST-5
CATGTATTAGGCACGCCGCCAGCGTTCGTCCTGAGCCAGGATCAAACTCTCCAATAAGTAGTTTGATTGCTCAAAATGATTGACTAGCATGTTTCTTTAGACGCTTTGTTTTGTTCAGTTTTCAAGGTTCAAATTTTTTATTTACCCTAATTAAGCGACTCTTATAATATATCATTTTTATAACGTAATGTCAACCTATAATTTTTATCTCAAAGGCGACATTGATTATTATATATTATTTTAATATACTTTTCAACTCAATTCTAAAAAATCTTAGGAGTGCTTTTTCTCAATAAAATAAACTTGCCGCACTTTTATCGCACGGCATTTAATTAGGAATTATATATAATTGTATAATGGTTAAAGCAGCTATACCGGGAATCCCTAAAAATCCACTAATTGCAGATGTAATCCAATTTATCGGTACATGAATGTCGAATTGGTTTCCTATAGTATTTAGAAAAAAAAGCAATACAGCCCCAATTAAAAGTTTCACAATGACTTGTCCTATAAACTGGATGGGCTTAAGTGGCGTACCAAATAAAAGTAATAAAATGATAATGACGCTTATAATGGATACAACATAAATGGGTTCCATTATTTGTTCCTCCTCTTAATACTTGTACAATATATATATTTCTGGAGGAACAAAATAATCACTAACCAAACTAATTAATTTTTAATTTTCTTTTTTTTACCTCTTTAAATAAATAAAAAAATTTTATTTCTGCCAATTTCATCTCCATCTCAATTTCTTCAGACTCGATATAGCTTTTATTATAAAGTTCTTTTTTATGATTCCAATCTTTTTTTAGTTCCCTCATCTGGTTAATTAGTTTTTCATCAAACTCTTTTTTTAATTTCCCTTTTCTTTTGAAAAACATTACTAGCCCCCCTAGTATACGGAAAAGAAACATCCAGTACAAAGTGATATTACCTATTAAGTAGATTTTTTATATTTCCCGTTAATATAAAAAATCTACTTGCCTGTTTAAACAAATATGTAATCAAAATTAATTTTATATTTCTCTTCTTCCTTCAATGGCCTTAGATAATGTAACTTCATCGGCATATTCTAAATCTCCCCCAACCGGAAGACCGTGTGCAATTCTAGTTACCTTTATTCCAGATGGTTTTACTAGACGAGAAATGTACATGGCCGTTGCTTCTCCTTCAATATTAGGGTTAGTAGCTAAAATAACTTCCTGTATCGTTTCGTCTTGAAGCCTTTTTAACAAACTAGGAATATTAATGTCTTCTGGTCCTACACCTTCCATAGGTGAAATACACCCATGTAATACATGATAAAGCCCATTATATTCTTTCATTTTTTCCATTGCTATAACATCTTTAGGGTCTTGAACGACACAAATAATGGATTGATCCCTTCTTTTATCCTCACATATATAACAAGGATCTTTATCCGTAATATGTCCACAAATGGAACAATACGTTAAATCACGTTTGGCATTAACAAGTGCTTTAGCAAAATCTAAAACCGTTTCTTCTTTCATATTTAATACAAAAAATGCCAGTCGCGCGGCCGTTTTAGGACCGATCCCTGGCAATTTCATAAAACTATCTACTAACTTAGATATTGGTTCAGGAAAATGCATGTATTACTTCCTCCTAGAATAAACCGGGAATATTCATTCCTTTTGTAAATTGTCCCATTCTTTGTCCTACAAGATCATCTACTTTTTTTAATGCATCATTCGTTGCAGCTAATACTAGATCTTGAAGCATTTCAATATCATCAGGATCAACCACTTCTGGTTTAATATTAACTTCTAATATTTCTTTATGTCCGGAAGCAACAACCGTTACCATACCGCCACCAGCAGTTCCTTCAACTCTTTCTTCAGCTAATTGTTCCTGAGCTTGTGCCATTTCTCTTTGCATTTTCTGCATTTGTTTCATCATTTTTTGCATATTACCCATTCCACCGCGCATCATAATATAACCTCCAATTTAATCTTTTATTTCGAGCAATTCTTTCCCTACGAGCTTTTCAGCTTCGATTATTAACGGGTCTTCTTCTACTTTATTTTTTAATTCTTCTTTATGTTCATTTAAAAATTGCTCTCGTATTTCTACCCATTGGTCTTCAGGTAATCCTATAATATCATAATTATTTCCTGTCAATTCAAATAAAATAGATTTAATATGTTCAATAAATTTTATATTTTCCATTGCCATTTTACAATGGATTTCATACTTAAATTTTATAATACAACCTTTGCTAGAAGCAGCGACAGGTTCAGCATCATTGAGCAATGCTGCTTGAGATTTTAGTAACTTTCCTAACATGTCAGCCCATTTACTTTTAATTGTTAGTAAATCCTGTTTCGTTGCATTTGCTAAAAGTTCCTTCGTTCGTCCCGTCGGTGCCTTATATACTTTTGTTGGTTGTCGTTGAATTGTTTTCTCCTGATGCTCTTCTATTTGACCTTTCGAAATACCAGAGATATTTTTATTTTTTAACAGTTGGATTTCTTTTTCAAGTTGTTCAATTTTCTTTTGTAAATGAATTACTCCATCGCTAGTAAATGAAGATGTATTTGTATTTTCAATCTGACACAATTTTATTAAACAAACTTCTAAGAATATTTTTGGATGATTTGTCCACTTCATTTCTTGTTGAGTTTCATTTAATATTTGAATGATTTTGTATATATGATCTGTCTCATATTTATTGGATATCTGTTCAAATGAATCATCCAATTGAACAGTTTCGAAATAATTATCTAACTCAGGTGAATGTTTAAAGAGCAGCATATCACGGTAATATTGTAGGAAATCTTCAACTAACCGGACAGGATCTTTTCCTTCTGCTAATAATTTATGTAAGTGTTGTAAAGCGTTAGAAGTATCTTGATTTATTATAGATAAAGCCAACTCATTTAAAATTCCTTGTGAAACAGAACCAGTTATTGTTAAAGCATCTTTTATAGTAACTTTTCCTTGACTAAAAGAGATGGTTTGATCTAAAAGACTTAATGCATCTCTCATTCCCCCGTCAGCTGCACGTGCAATAACGGACAATACTCCTTCTTCGCATTCAACCCCAGTTTTCTGTAAAATGAAAGCCATTCTTTCCTTTATATCTTTTGCTGTAATACGCTTAAAATCAAAACGCTGACAACGAGAAATGATTGTTAAAGGTATTTTATGGGGTTCTGTTGTTGCTAATATGAAAATTACATGTTTTGGTGGTTCTTCTAATGTTTTTAATAAAGCATTAAAAGCCCCGATTGATAACATATGAACTTCATCTATGATATAAACCTTATATGGAACGACGCTTGGTGCGTATTTGATTTTATCTCGAATATCCCTGATTTCTTCTACACCGTTATTGGACGCTGCATCTATTTCAATAACATCAGGTATCGAACCATTTGTAATTCCTAAACATGCATCGCACTCATTACAAGGGTCAGAAACAGGAGCCTTCTCACAGTTGACAGCCTTTGCTAGTATTTTTGCCGCACTCGTTTTTCCTGTTCCACGAGGTCCTGAAAATAAGTATGCATGAGAGATCTTTTGCTGAAGAAGGGCATTTTGCAACGTTTTGGTTACATGTTTTTGTCCAACAACATCATCAAATGATTGCGGCCTCCACACCCGATATAATGCTTGATAACTCATTATTTCCCTCCTTCAACATCAATTTCTCATTATATTATACCTTAACTAAGGTTTGTTTAACATATTCGATGATGAAATTAAAAAATCGATAAAATAAAAAAACACCCTCACTGGGGTGTTGATTCGTTATGTATTAACTGCCGTGCACCTTTCTTCGACTGTTAACCATACGCGTTACTTAAGCAGTTAGCTCAGTTCAGGCAACCCTGCGGCACATGAGAGGTTCCACTTAATGCTGCTTCCTTCCGGACCTGACATGGTTCATGGATTCTCATTGCGCAGGACCCAAACGTCAACACCACTTACTTAAGGCAGACCATACAGTTAAACAGCCTCAGAAAGGGATTCAGTCCCGCTAGAGCGGATTGCGGGTTACAGGGCACCGCTACCTCCCCACCTAGCACGGCAAAGTTGCTACCAAATTAATGCGCCAATGTGACGCAATTAATAGTATACTCTTATTTTCATTATTTTGCAATGTTAATCAGAAGTTACTTGTTGTATTTTCATCCATAATTTTACTTTTTCCTTTTTTCTGTCTTCTTATTTTCTTAAAAAAATTTGTTAATAATTCCCCACACTCTTCTTTTAAAACCCCTGAAGTTACTTCACTCGTATGATTAAATCTATCATCTGTTAATAAGTTCATAAATGTTCCAGCACACCCACCTTTTGGATCAAAAGCTCCATAAACAACACGTTTAATTCTTGATAATAAAATTGCACCCGAACACATAGCACATGGCTCCAATGTCACATAAAGCACAGCATCTTCAAGTCTCCAACTTTCCAAAAAATTACAAGCCTTTTCAATAGCTAGTAATTCAGCATGTGCAGTCGCACTTTGTTTCGTTTCTCTTAAATTATGTGCACGTGCAATTACTTGATCATTTAACACAATAATACATCCGATTGGAACTTCCCCCATTGATTCTGCCTTTTTCGCTTCCTCTATAGCCATTTTCATATATATTTGATCTTTTTCCATTTGACTTACAACCCCTATAACTTTGGTTAAAAGAAAATAAAGGATTTATGAATTTGTTGTTGAACATAAAAAGTGAATCATATTTGATAATAACTCTATCATAAAATGTTTATAGTGTTTACTTCTTTTATTTAAGGGGGAGTTTGATGCAAATACATGTTGTCCAACCAGGTCAAACTTTGTATGGAATTGCACAAGCCTACAGTTCAAATGTAGAAGATATTGTTGAAGCAAATGAAATACCGAATCCTAATCAATTAGTTGTTGGTCAAACGCTTGTGATTCCAATCGTTGGAAGCTTTTATTGGGTTCAAAGAGGTGATAGCCTTTGGACAATCAGTCAGCGATTTAATATTCCCTATCAAGAACTAGCCTCCATCAATCGTATTCCATTGAACCGTCCTCTTCAAATAGGGACAAGAATTTATATCCCACCGAGACCAAAACGAAATGCAGAATTTAATGCCTATATCGAACCACGCGGAATGGTAACTCAAGCTTTGGAAAATAGTGCACGTCAAGCAGCTCCATACTTAACTTATTTATCCCCTTTTAGTTTTCGCGCTAATCGAGATGGAACATTAACGGAACCTCAACTTAATAATTTTCCTGATATTGCTCGAGCAAATAATAATGTACTTGTAATGGTTATTTCAAACATTGAAAATGATCAGTTTAGTGATGAATTAGGGAGAATATTATTGAATGATGAAGCTATTCAAAACACTTTATTAGACAATATTGTATCAACAGCTACTCGCTACGGATTCAGAGATATCCATTTTGATTTTGAGTATTTGCGACCAGAAGATCGCGAAGCCTATAACCGATTTTTACGGAAAGCTAAAGAAAGATTTTCAAAACAAGGATGGTTATTATCAACCGCTCTTGCTCCGAAAACGAGTGCCGAACAAAAAGGAAGATGGTACGAAGCCCATGATTACCGAGCACATGGAGAGATTGTAGACTTTGTTGTTATTATGACATATGAATGGGGATACAGTGGTGGTCCTCCGATGGCTGTTTCACCTATAGGTCCTGTAAAAGATGTTTTAGAATACGCTGTTACGGAAATTCCGTCACAAAAAATTTTAATGGGACAAAATTTATACGGATACGATTGGACTTTACCATATCAGCCAGGAACACAAGCTAGAGCAGTAAGCCCTCAACAAGCAATTGAATTAGCAGCGAAATATAATGTAGCGATCCAATATGATTATACAGCGCAAGCCCCATTTTTTAACTATACTGATGAAAATGGGCGTCAACATATTGTGTGGTTTGAAGATGCTAGAAGTATTCAAGCAAAATTTAATTTATTGAAAGAATTAAATTTACGAGGTATGAGCTATTGGAAACTCGGTTTATCATTTCCACAGAATTGGTTATTAATTGTTGAAAATTTTAATGTAACTAAAAGGTAATGTTAAGAGCTTTTCTTTAGGCTCTTTTTTTTATTTATTTTTAAAAAGATTAAAAACCATACTTTTCTAAAAAACTTTCCGTGTTTATCCTTTCAAACGTATGATAAAATACATATAGTTTTCGTTACAAGGAGGGCTGGACGTGGAAACACCTTTCATTACCGTTGAAGGACCTATTGGTGTGGGGAAAACATCTTTAGCAAAAGCCATTTCGGAACACTTTCATTTTCATTTATTAAAAGAAATTGTTGATGAGAACCCTTTTCTAAATAAATTTTATAAAAATATTGATGAATGGAGCTTCCAAACCGAAATGTTCTTTTTATGTAATCGATACAAACAATTGGATGACATTCAACAGAATTACATAAAAAAACAGATACCGGTTGTCTCTGACTATCATATATTTAAAAATTTAATTTTCGCTCAAAGAACATTAAAAGAACATCAATACAAAAAATATGAACAAATTTATAAAATTTTGACCAATGATATGCCTAAGCCAAATTTAATTATTTATTTACATGCAAATTTAGAAACACTTTTAAAACGTATTGAATTACGAGGAAGGGAATTTGAAAAAGATATTAGCCCTCTTTATTTAAAGCAATTATCCATTGATTATGAACAATTTATAAATGATTTTGAAAAAGAGCACCCTGACATTCCAATCATCCGATTTGACGGAGACCAATTAGATTTTGTTCATAATAAAAATGATTTAAACAATATGTTAACAAAAATTCAACAATATTTAGCTGAAGGAGTAACAAACCATGAATCTTCGTCAAAAATATAATATCCCTAGAGATGCTGTAATAACAGTTGCAGGTACGGTGGGAGTAGGTAAATCAACAATGACAAAAGCATTAGCTAACGCTTTAAATTTCCGTACTTCCTTTGAAAAAGTAGATAATAATCCTTATTTAGAGAAATTTTATGGAGATTTTAAAACTTGGAGCTTTCATCTTCAAATCTATTTCTTAGCAGAACGCTTTAAGGAACAAAAACGTATTTTTGAATACGGTGGAGGTTTTGTCCAAGACAGATCTATTTACGAAGATACTGGAATTTTTGCAAGAATGCATTATGAAAAAGGCAATATGTCTCCAGTTGATTACGAAACATACACTAGTTTATTTGAAGCAATGGTTATGACACCATATTTTCCTCATCCTGATTTACTTATCTATTTAGAAGGTTCTATCGAAGATATTTTAAAAAGGGTACAGGAACGTGGAAGAGAAATGGAAAAAGAAACTCCTGTCGAATATTGGATTGAGATGCACCAAAGATACGAAAATTGGATTAACTCTTTTAATGCATGTCCAGTGATTCGTGTGAACATTAATGAATATGATGTTGTTAATGACGAGTCTTCCATTGAATTTATCATCGAAAGAATTGGAAAACAACTAAATTACACTCAGCTACTAAAAAAATAAGATTTTTTCCTTTACAATTTTTTGTAAAGGTTTTTTTATTAAAAAAAAGCTAACCCAAAAGAGTTAGCTTTTCTAAAAATCTCCAATATTTATGCGCTAATTTACGTGTAATGGCGGAGGAGGAGGGATTCGAACCCCCGCGCGGTTTGACCCGCCTCTCGGTTTTCAAGACCGACCCCTTCAGCCAGACTTGGGTACTCCTCCTTTTCACACAAAAATTATATTATCATGCTATATTTCACATGTCAAATACTAATCATTTTGTTTTTTTTATTAGGAAATTTCTGAACAAAATGAAGAATCACTCCTGATCATTAGGAGTGATTCAAATCGCTTTAATTTTTCGGTTTTATTACTTCCATATTTCCCATATACGGTCTTAATACTTCTGGAATAATGACACTTCCATCAGGCTGTTGATAGTTTTCTAAAATAGCAGCAACTGTTCGTCCAATCGCTAGTCCAGATCCATTTAACGTATGCACATGTTCTGGTTTAGCATTTGGTTCTCTTCTAAATCGTATATTCGCTCTTCTTGCTTGGAATGCTTCAAAATTACTGCAAGAAGAAATTTCACGATAAGTTTTATAACTTGGCAACCATACTTCAAGATCGTATTTTTTAGCAGCGGTAAATCCTAAATCAGCCGTACACATATTCAAGACACGATAAGGAAGCCCTAATAATTGTAAAACTTTTTCTGCATCATTTGTTAATTTTTCTAATTCACTATAGGAATCTTCTGGTTTAACAAATTTAACTAGTTCAACTTTATTAAACTGATGTTGACGAATTAAACCACGTGTATCTCTTCCTGCTGAACCTGCCTCAGAACGGAAACAAGCGCTATATGCTGCATAATTAATAGGTAAATCTTCTGCTGATAATATTTCATCACGATGTAAATTTGTGACAGGTACTTCTGCTGTTGGAATTAAAAAGTAATCTTCTTCCTCAATTAAAAACACATCTTCTCCAAACTTCGGAAGTTGCCCCGTACCAGTTAAACTTGCACGATTGACTAAATATGGAGGCATTACCTCTATATATCCATGTTCTTCCGTATGTAAGTCCAACATGAAACTTATTAACGCACGTTCTAGTTTTGCTCCTGCACCTTTATAGAAAACGAAGCGACTCCCTGTTACTTTAGCTGCTCGTTCAAAATCTAAAATTCCTAAGCGATCAGCAATCTCCCAGTGTGGTAACGGTTCAAAATCAAAAGTTCTAACTTCCCCCCATTTTCTAACCTCAACATTGTCGTCTTCACTTTCTCCAATTGGAACAGATTCGTGAGGTATATTCGGAATAGAAAGCAATAACATTTCTAATTCTTCTTCTACAGCTTTTAATTCCTCATCTAATCCTTTAATTCTCTCTCCAACTTCTTTCATTTCTTTAATTAGGTGATCAGCATCTTTCTTTTCTCTCTTTAATACAGCAATTTGTTGGGAGACTTCATTTCTTTTGCTTTTTAATTGTTCAGATTCAACAATTAACTCTCTTCTCTTTTTATCTAGTTCTTCAAATTTCCCAAAATCCGTTAAATCTTCCCCACGATGTTTCATTTTCTCTTTAACTTCTTGAAGATTATTCCTTAAATATTTAATATCTAACATAATTTAAACCTCCTCCAATTTCTATTGTCCTCACTTTGAGTGAATGTTAATTAGTATGTATAAATTTTTGTAGAGTAGAAAACTGATTTCAAAGGGACAGCTCATGCTGTCTCTTTTACTCTCAGCTTCCCCTCATCAAACCGTAC
>NZ_JBYLHW010000009.1:0-5741 GCF_057747715.1 Bacillus sp. JST-5
CTTCCGTGGTCTTCGCCCAATCTAACCAGGCTCGACTTCCCTTTGTCCTCCATAGGAGGTCTCTTTTGACGAGGCGGCAGGATTCACTTTATGTTACGGTCTGCTGATTTGCTCGCACTCTCCAAGAGAGTTACTTTGTCACAGGGCTTCAACCTTAGGATTTCTCCACCAGTTGCCTGTCAGCTACCGAGCGTCTTGGCACTTACTCGGGTTGGACTTGCACCAACTAGCAGATAACAGCTTAGCTGGGCACGCTCAAATAAAAAATCACAAGCCTCTGCTTGTGAAATTAAGGTAAAGGGAGGAAATCTATCCCAAATATTCATTAGATGTCATTATGAATCCTTTTCTACCTATTACAATTGCACGCAAAAATAAAAGAAAGGCAGAACAAGTCCCCTTTCTTTTCATAAGAAAACAACAACTATTGAATAAACAATAAACTTCCCAAATAAGTAACTTATTGTGGAGAAAAAACAATTGTTTAGTTTTTTCGCTAACAAGAAGATTATTAAAAAAGGACAGACTAATCCCGTTTACCCTGTTTACACAAACAGAGCCTTTGACCATATTCAATTTACTGGATCAAAGTTGGGAATCGTAGTCTCATAGCGTGTGTCATTTTTTAATAATCCTCCTATATGATGAACATTTCTGTTTAATTGTAAACGAACTTACAGAAAAATTCAATGGCTATGTAAAAAGTCTCATAAAAAAACTCCCAAGCTTATGCTTGAGAGTTTTGAATAGCCGAAATTAACGTTTAGAGAATTGTGGTGCGCGACGAGCGCCTTTAAGACCGTATTTTTTACGTTCTTTCATACGAGCGTCACGAGTTAATAATCCTGCACGTTTTAAAGTTGGACGGTAGTCAGGATCTGCTTGTAATAATGCACGAGCGATACCATGACGGATAGCTCCTGCTTGACCTGTATAACCGCCACCTTTTACATTAACTAGAACATCATATCTTCCTAATGTTTCAGTAGCTACTAGTGGTTGTTTAACAACTTCACGTAGAGCTTCAAATGGAATATAATTTTCAATTTCACGATCATTTATAATAATACGGCCATCACCTGGTACTAAACGAACACGAGCAACAGAGCTTTTACGACGACCTGTACCGTAGTATTGTACTTGTGCCAAGATATTTTCCCTCCTTCAGATTAACCGCGAAGTTCGTAAACTTCAGGTTTTTGTGCTTGATGTGGATGTTCACTACCTGCATATACGTGTAATTTTTTGAACATTTGACGTCCTAAAGAACCTTTTGGAAGCATTCCACGTACAGCAAGTTCAAGCATTTTCTCAGGATAATTTTTTCTCATTTCATTAGCAGTTCTAACTTTTAAACCGCCTGCAAATTGGCTATGACGATAATATAGTTTATCAGTTAATTTTTTACCAGTAAGTTCGATTTTAGATGCATTAATAATAATAACGTGATCACCAGTATCAATATGTGGTGTATATGTTGGTTTATGTTTACCGCGTAAAAGCGCAGCTACTTCACTTGCAAGACGACCTAAAGTTTTTCCTTCAGCGTCGACTAGAAGCCATTTGCGTTCTACATCGTTTGGCTTAGCCATATAAGTACGCATGTTGTTACCTCCTAATTTTCAATCAAAATGTTTTATGTCAACCAGTTAAGTTCCGGGGCTTAACTCGTGGAATAAAAACAATACCATATGCTATAATACCTTTTTTAATTAGTCATGTCAAGATAATCTTTAGCGACGAACATTGAGTTAAACAAAATTTTTAATAAAAAACTTCCCAAAGATACAAACCATGACCCGGTGCAGTTTTTCCAGCTGCCGAACGATCTTTCTTCTCTATGATTTTAGGGATATCTTCAGGATTTTTCTCCCCATTTCCAACTTCAATTAACGTACCGACAATAATGCGGACCATGTTATAAAGAAACCCGTTACCACGAATAACTACAGTTAATTGATTTGTCTCTTCCAATAAATCAATATAAGTAATCGTTCGAACCCGGTCTTCCATTTCTGTTTTTGCCGAGCAAAAGCTGGTAAAATCAAAAGTTCCCGGGAAATAACTCATAGCTTCTCTGATTTTTTCGATATTTAATGGGTATGGATAGTGGTATGCATAGTTTCTGATAAAAGGATCTTTTTCTTTCTTCGTAGAAATGATATACCGATATTCCTTTTCAACTGCCGAAAACCTTGCATGAAAATCAGTAGATACATATTGACTATCGATTATGACAATATCATCTGGAAGAAGTGAATTTAAGGCAATTTTCCATCGTTCTTCAGGTATTGATAGATGACTATCAAAATGGATGATTTGACCCTTTGCATGAACTTTTGCATCTGTCCTACCTGAAGCAAATATTTTCACGTCTTTACCTTTATGAAGAGTCTTTAAGGCTCTTTCTATTTCTTGTTGTACCGTGCGTTTATTAGGTTGAATTTGGTATCCAGCAAAATTGGTACCATCATATGCTACTTTACACTTTATACGATACATTTTTCATTCCCCATTAAGATCGGAATATAATTAATATAATGACTATACCAGCTAAAAATATAAATGAAAGACTATCAGTGACAGACCATTTCAATAAACGGAACTTAGTTCTTCCTTCTCCACCTTTATATCCCCTTGCTTCCATAGCTATAGCCAAATCTTCAGCTCGTTTAAAAGAATTAACAAATAAAGGGATTAACAAAGGAACAACAGATTTCATTCGTTCTTTCAACGGCCCACTGGAAAATTCCACTCCACGGGCTGCTTGAGCTTTCATTATTTTATCGGTCTCTTGCATCAATGTCGGGATAAAACGAAGAGCAATTGACATCATTAGTGCTAATTCATGAACAGGAAACTTGATTTTTTTCAACGGATGTAATAGACTTTCAATACCATCCGTTATTTCAATCGGAGTAGTTGTTAACGTTAATAATGTTGTTACTAAAATTAAATATACAAATCTTAATGAAATAAAGATAGCTTGTCGTAAACCATTTTCATAAACTTGAATTAATCCGAGATCAAAAATGATGTCCCCTTCTTTTGTAAAAATTATGTGCATAAGAAACGTAAATAAAATAAGCCAAATTAAAAATTTCAATCCACTAAAAATAAATTTAATAGAAATGTCGGAAAGCAACACACATATGATTGTAAAAATTCCTAGGATAGTATAAGTGATAGCATTATTAGCTAGAAATACTGTAATAATATAGAAGAAAACAAATAATATTTTCGCCCTTGGATCCATTCGATGCAACAGTGATGCGGCAGGTATGTAACGTCCGAAAATAATTTTTTCCATCATTCTTGGTTCCCCCGTTTTAACGCTTGGACGGTTGCCTCAACTAGCTCGTTTAATGTTAGACACGGTTTCTCACTCGCAAAGGCTAACTTTTGTTTTAACTTTTGTTGAATACGTATGGAAACTGGGACATCTAATCCTAAATCGAAGAGTTGATCGGATGAAGAAAATATCTGTTCCGGTGTTCCTTGCTTGATTACTGTACCTTTATCCATAACGATGATTTGATCTGCATACAATGCCGCGTCTTCCATACTATGTGTAACAAGTACCGTTGAAATTTCATTTTGTCGATGGAGACGATAAAACATTTCCATTATTTCTAAACGACCTTTTGGATCTAATCCTGCTGTAGGTTCATCTAATACAAGAACTTCTGGTTCCATCGCTAATACCCCTGCGATGGCTACTCGACGCATTTGCCCACCAGATAAATCAAATGGGGATTTTGATAATATATCTTCTGAAAGTCCAACTTGGTTTAATGCCCATCTTGCCTTAGCCTTTGCTTCTTCGAGTGATGCGCCAAAATTCATTGGTCCAAAGCATATATCTTTTTCAACGGTTTCTTCAAAAAGTTGATGCTCTGGAAACTGAAAAACAATTCCTACTCTTTTTCTTACCTCTTTTAACGCTTTCTGTTTTTTTCCTGCCTGTATGACTTTTTCACCGATTTTTACTAATCCTTTTGTTGGTTGCAGTAAACCATTTAAATGTTGAAGGATTGTAGACTTGCCTGAACCAGTATGACCGATGATCGCTACATATGTTTTGGAAGAAATTTCAATGTTGATATCATAAATTGCCAATCGCTCAAAAGGAGTATTTTTTTGATAACAATATTCTACATCTTTGAGGATAATGTCCATAGGTACCTCACCAACTCCTCTTCATGTAAAATTTCTTTGGGAATTTGGATTCCTTTCTCCCTTAGAGCGTTAGCAAATTTAATGGTAAAAGGGAGATCAAGACCTAAATCGTGTAATTGATCTCCTAGTTGGAAAATTTCATGAGGACGTCCTTCTTTATATAATTCTCCTCGCTTCATTACAATAAGTCGGTCTGCCCTCATTGCCTCATCTAAATCGTGTGTAATGGAAATAATCGTTAGTTTTTTATTGGATTTTAGAGTACGTATTGTATGTAATACTTCTTCTCTACCTCTTGGATCAAGCATTGAGGTTGCTTCATCTAATACGATGATTTCCGGCTGCAAAGCTAATACACCTGCAATGGCTACTCTTTGTTTTTGACCACCTGACAATTGGTGAGGTTCTTGAGTCATAAATGCATCCATTTTGACACTTTTTAAAGCTTCGTTTACACGAATGACCATTTCCTCTCGAGGTATTCCGTGATTCTCTAGTCCAAATGCCACATCATCTTGAACAGTCGTTCCAACAAATTGATTATCTGGATTTTGAAACACCATTCCAATTTTTTTTCTTACAGCCCAAACATTCTTTTCATTTACCTCAATATTTCCAACGATTACCTTTCCTTCTTCTGCAAATTGAAGTCCGTTCATAAGTTTAGCAATAGTCGATTTTCCTGAACCATTATGGCCCACAATGGCCAACCATTCCCCTTCATATACATGAAAAGAAACATTTTTTAAGGCATACTCAGTGTTTGGTTGATACCGAAATGAAACATTTTCAAGTTTTACAATAGGTCTTCCCATCCATTTTCCTCCTCTTCTCCTCTTTGTAATAGCCAAAAAGTATGGCCTATTACACATCTCTTCTCTTCTCAACTCATCTTTCTTTTTATGTTACATAATTCAAAGAGAGTGGCGTCACTGCGTCGCCCTCTTTGAATCATGTACTTTGCCTAAATATAAAAAAAGCCTGCACCTCTTTCATGCAGCTTTTTATCAAACTATATAAAAATTGAAGAGGTGCATGAGCTAGACAAATAGCCTTTGCCATTTATCGTAACGCTCGCTTTTCTTTTACTTCAGTCATATAAAGAAAAAGGGCATAGACCCAGTTCAGCAACCTGTCCCGCCCTATTGAAGTAAATACGATTATACTAACTCAATAATTACCATTGGTGCACCGTCACCGCGGCGAGGACCAATTTTCATTATACGAGTGTATCCACCTTGACGTTCTTCATAACGTGGTGCAATTTCTGAGAATAGTTTTTGAAGTGCATCTTGACCACTCTCTTTATTAGCAACTTCATTACGAATGAATGCTGCTGCTTGTCTACGAGCATGTAAATCTCCACGTTTACCAAGAGTAATCATTTTTTCTACAACTGATCGAAGTTCTTTCGCACGTGCTTCAGTTGTTTCAATGCGCTCACTGATAATTAGGTCTGTCACTAAGTCACGAAGTAATGCTTTACGTTGAGCACTTGTACGTCCTAATTTTCTGTATGCCATGAAGTTTCCCTCCTTTATGAAGTCAATTTCATCGATTAG
>NZ_JBYLHW010000009.1:6712-8387 GCF_057747715.1 Bacillus sp. JST-5
CCCCGGCAATAATATTTATTACCGAAATTCCCCCTGCATGCATTCCCGTTTGTGCACAAAAACTGGATTTATATCTATATGAATGCCAATGGGAAATACTGTATCATATCCCATTATAGACATTGTTTCAAATTCTATACAGATAAATTATACACGGCGACGTTTTGGTGGACGGCATCCGTTGTGAGGTACCGGAGTTACATCTTTAATTGCTGTAACTTCTAGCCCTGCAGCTTGTAATGCACGAATCGCAGCTTCACGTCCTGCACCAGGTCCTTTAACTGTTACCTCTAAAGATTTCATTCCGTGCTCTACAGATGCTTTAGCAGCAGTTTCTGCAGCCATTTGAGCAGCAAATGGAGTTGATTTACGAGAACCTTTGAATCCTAGAGCACCAGCACTAGACCAAGCAATTGCATTCCCGTGAACATCCGTAATCGTAACGATAGTATTGTTAAATGTTGAACGAATATGAGCAATTCCGTTTTCAATATTCTTTTTCACACGACGTTTACGAGTATTAGTTTTACGAGCCATTTAAATACCCTCCTTTACCGATTATTTTTTCTTGTTAGCTACAGTTTTACGTGGGCCTTTACGAGTACGAGCATTGTTTTTAGTATTTTGTCCACGAACTGGTAATCCACGACGATGACGTAAGCCACGGTAAGAACCGATTTCCATTAAACGTTTAATGTTTAATGAAACTTCACGGCGAAGGTCACCCTCAACTTTTAATTTATCAACGATTTCACGAATTTTATTTAATTCCTCTTCTGTTAAGTCACGAACACGAGTATCTTCAGAAACTCCTGCTTCTTTTAGAATTTTTTGTGCAGTTGGTTTACCAATACCATAAATATATGTTAGTGAAATAACTACACGTTTTTCACGTGGGATATCTACACCAGCAATACGTGCCATATAAGTGCACCTCCTTTAAGATTATCCTTGTTTTTGTTTATGTTTTGGATTTTCACAAATAACCATAACTTTACCGCGTCTGCGAATAACTTTACATTTTTCACATATCGGTTTAACAGATGGTCTTACTTTCATGTTATCCTAACCTCCTTATTATTTCGGAGCGCAACCTATTATTTAAAGCGATATGTTATTCTACCACGAGTTAAATCATATGGAGATAGCTCAACCGTTACTTTATCACCTGGTAAAATTCGAATGAAATGCATTCTAATTTTTCCAGAAACATGAGCTAAAACCGTATGACCATTCTCTAATTCTACCTTAAACATAGCGTTAGGCAATGTTTCTGTAACAGTACCTTCAACTTCAATGACATCTTCTTTCGCCATCGAACACGTCTCCCTTCTCGTCAGTCATGAGTTCATTCACAAACTTTGATATGGCATATCGGAGTTTGCCATTTGTCACACGACCGGTTTCTAAAATACTATTCTGAACCTCAGGGGAAACATAAGAACACAGTTCAAGATGTAGTACATTTTTCTTTTTTGGGCGATCAAACTTACGTTTATCACCATCTGCTATTAGAACAAAACGTTCATCTAGCTTTTGTATTACTACCGCATATTGTCCAGCATCTCGCCCTTTTGTAATTAATACAATTTGACCAATACTTGGACCCGAGTCAGATTCGACCAAAAATATCACCTTCACTTAGGATATAGTTAATATTTCGTAGCCTTCATCT
>NZ_JBYLHW010000009.1:9089-24855 GCF_057747715.1 Bacillus sp. JST-5
TAAAAAATCACTTACTGAATGCCCCCGAGAAGCTTATCAATGTCTTCAAATACTTTATTAATATCTTGAACTCCATTAATATTTCTTAAATATCCTTTTGCAGAATAAAAATCTATTAATGGTTGTGTTTGTTTCATATTTACTTCAAGTCGATTTTGTACTGTCTCAGCTGTATCATCATGTCTTTGATAAAGTTCTCCACCACATTTATCACAAACACCCTCAACTTTCGGAGGATTAAATACAAGATGATAAGTGGCACCACAAGACTTACAGATACGTCTGCCAGTTAAACGATCCATTAAAATATTTGTATCGACTTGAATGTTAATGACATAATCAATTTTTTTATTTAATTCAGAAAGGATGGACTCTAATGCTTCAGCTTGAGCTACCGTTCTAGGAAATCCGTCAAGTAAGAAACCTTTTTTGCAGTCATCTTTACTTAATCGTTCACGAACTATTCCGATGGTAACTTCATCTGGAACAAGTTCACCTTGATCCATAAAAGATTTAGCTTTTAATCCAAGTTCAGTTCCTTCTTTAATAGCTTGACGGAACATATCTCCAGTAGAGATATGAGGGATTTGATATTTCTCCACAATTTTTTCTGCTTGGGTGCCTTTTCCTGCACCAGGGAGACCCATTAATACTAAGTTCACTTGTATTCCCCCTCAGTCTCATGAAAGTTCGGGGAACATCAAGATGTTCCCAAAACTATCCTTTAATAAAGCCTTTATAGTGACGTTTAACAAGTTGTGACTCTAGCTGTTTCATCGTATCTAATGCAACTCCGACAACAATGAGCAAACTCGTACCGCCAATTTGTACGGAAGTTGGTAAGTTAGCAATCTTAATAAAGAATACTGGGATGATTGATATAACAGCTAAAAAGAGTGCGCCAACAAATGTTAAACGATATAAAACACGAGTCAAATACTCTTGAGTACTTTTCCCAGGACGAATTCCAGGTATAAATCCACTTTGATTTTTCAAGTTCTCCGATAATTTTTCCGGATTTACTTGTATGAATGCATAGAAATAAGTGAATGCGATAATTAATCCTGCATAAATAATCATTCCGATTGGTCCAGTGTAATCGAATATACGATTAATCCAGTATGTGACTTTATTATCTCCGAAAAATGACGCAATTAATGGCGGTGTATAAACAAAGGAGACGGCGAAAATGATAGGAATAACTCCTGCCGCATTTACCTTTAAAGGTAAATGTGTCAATTGGTTACCCACTGGATTTCTACCAGCAAGTCTTTTCGCATACTGTACAGGAATTTTCCTTAACGCTTGTTGAATATAAATAACTCCAACAATGATCGCAATAATCGCTAAAACAATTAAACCAACAGTAACAATATTTATAAATAACTGATCTCCTGCATTTTCAAACTTTTGAACATATACTTGGTTAATAATCGAAGGTATTCCGGCTACAATCCCTGCAAAGATGATAATAGAGATTCCATTGCCAACACCTTTTTCAGTGATTTGTTCACCAAGCCACAATAAAAATGCAGTTCCTGCAGTTAATACAATGGCAATCGTTAAGTAAGTCGTAATGCCAGGTGTTTTAATTAATTGTCCTCCAGATAAACGATTAAATCCATAAGACATACCTAATGCCTGGATAAATCCGAGAACAATGGTTCCGTAGCGTGTTACTTGCGCTAATTTTCTACGTCCAACTTCTCCTTGTTTTGACCACTCAGTAAATTTAGGAACTACATCCATTTGCAATAATTGAATGATGATGGAAGCCGTTATGTACGGCATGATTCCCATCGCTAAAATGGAGAAGTTTTGTAATGCTCCTCCTCCGAATATATTTAAAATTCCAAACACATTCATTTCATGTTCGAATTTTAATATATCCGCATTTACGCCTGGAACTGGAATAAATGTCCCGATTCTAAATACTATTAACATTAAAAGGGTGAACATAATTTTCTTTCTTATATCACCCACGCGCATAAAATTGGAGATTGTCTTAAACATTAAATCACCTCGGTTTTGCCGCCTGCAGCTTCGATTGCTTCTTTCGCAGCAGAGGAGAACTTATGAGCTTTCACTGTAAGTTTTTTCTCGATGCTACCTTTTGCCAAAATCTTAATACCAGATTTTTGGTTTTTCACAACACCCGTTTCGATTAGAAGTTCAGGTGTTACTTCTGTACCATCTTCAAATTGATTTAATGTGTCTAGATTAACAATAGCAAATTCTTTTCTATGAATGTTTGTAAAGCCTCGTTTAGGCAAACGTTGGAATAAAGGAGTTTGACCACCTTCAAATCCTGGACGAACACCGCCACCGGAACGAGCTTTCTGACCTTTATGACCTTTTCCAGCAGTTTTTCCAGTACCGCTACCGATTCCGCGCCCTACACGCTTGCGATCTTTACGAGAACCTTCTGCAGGTTTTAATTCGTGAAGTTTCAACTTAGGCACCTCCTTTGTTAATGAGAGAGAGTGTTTAAATTTCTTTAACAGATACTAAATGAGAAACTTTGTTTATCATTCCGCGAATAGCCGGATTATCTGGTTTTTCAACTGTTTGATGTAATTTACGTAACCCTAATGCTTTAACAGTTTCTCTTTGGTCTTGTGGACGACCAATCAAACTACGAGTGAGGGTAATTGCTAATTTATTCGCCATCATTTTCCCCTCCTTATCCTAATAGTTCTTCTACTGATTTTCCACGTAATTTCGCTACGTCCTCAGCACGTTTTAATTGTTTTAAACCGTCCATAGTTGCACGTACCATATTGATTGGAGTGTTAGAACCTAAAGATTTAGATAAGATATCACTAACACCAGCTAATTCTAAAACGGCACGAACAGGTCCTCCTGCGATTACTCCAGTACCTTCATTCGCAGGTTTTAATAGAACTTCTCCTGCTCCGAAATGCCCAATTACTTCATGTGGAATCGTTGTACCAACTCTAGGAACTTCGATTAAATTTTTCTTTGCATCTTCGATAGCTTTACGAATTGCATCAGGAACTTCTAGAGCTTTACCAGTACCGAATCCAACGTGTCCGTTTTTATCCCCCACTACAACTAATGCAGTGAAGCGAAAACGACGTCCACCTTTAACAACCTTAGCTACACGATTAACCGTAACAACGCGTTCTTCTAGTTCAAGTTTATTTGGATCAATACGACGCATAAATGGTGTCCCTCCTTTATCCATTAAAATTCTAAGCCGTTTTCACGAGCAGCATCTGCTAATGCTTTCACACGCCCGTGATATAAATAACCTCCACGGTCAAATACTACTGCTTTATAACCTTTTTCTAATGCACGTTTAGCAATTAGCTCGCCAACTTTTTGAGCTGCCTCAATATTACCAGTAGATTCTAAGTTAAACTCTTTATCTAGAGTTGATGCACTTGCTAATGTTACGCCTTTTGTATCATCAATTAATTGTGCATAGATGTGTTTATTTGAACGGAAAACGTTCAATCTTGGACGTTCAGCTGTTCCTGCTAATTTAGCACGAATACGAGCATGTCTTTTTTTACGAACAACATTTTTATCTGGTTTCGTAATCATTTCTTATAGTCACTCCTTTCTCTGCCTAAGCGGCATTACTTACCAGTCTTACCTTCTTTACGACGTACATATTCACCTTCGTAACGAATACCTTTTCCTTTATAAGGCTCTGGCGGACGAACATCACGAATATTTGCCGCTAATGCGCCAACACGTTCTTTATCGATTCCTTTAACAACTACTTTTGTGTTTGCAGGAACTTCGATTTCTAGACCTTCTTCTGGTTCAATTTCAACAGGATGAGAATAACCTACGTTTAATACTAACTTCTTACCTTGTTTAGAGGCACGATATCCGACCCCGATTAATTCAAGACTTTTCTCAAATCCTTTTGAAACACCTTCAATCATATTGGCAAGCAATGCACGAGTTGTACCGTGGATTGTACGATCCTCTTTAGATTCTGATGGGCGAGTGACTGTTAATACATTGTCCTCTATATTAATAACCATTTTCGGATTAAATGTACGAGTTAATTCACCTTTAGGTCCTTTAACAGTAACAGTGCTACCATTTACAGCAACAGTTACTCCGCTAGGAATTTCGATAGGTTTTTTACCTACACGAGACATACCTTTGCACCTCCATTCATGTGTAAATTACCAAACGTATGCTAAAACTTCCCCGCCAACTTGTTTAGCGCGAGCTTCTTTATCAGTTAACACACCTTGTGAAGTTGAAACGATCGCAATTCCTAAGCCGTTCAATACACGAGGAATTTCATCTGATTTTGCATAAACACGTAATCCCGGTTTACTAATGCGTTTTAAACCAGTAATAACACGTTCGTTATTTGGACCGTATTTTAAGAAGATACGGATAATACCTTGTTTATTATCTTCAATATATTCAACGTCACGGATGAAACCTTCACGTTTTAAGATTTCAGCAATTTCTCTTTTAATTTTAGAAGCAGGTACTTCTAAACTTTCGTGACGAACCGTATTCGCATTACGGATGCGAGTAAGGAAATCTGCAATTGGATCAGTCATGACCATAATTTTTACCTCCTTCCCAAATTTGGGTTTTACCAACTAGCTTTTTTAACACCAGGAATTTGACCTTTGTATGCTAATTCGCGGAAACAAATACGGCAAAGCTTGAATTTACGATATACAGAGTGCGGACGTCCGCAACGTTCACAACGTGTATATTCTTGTACTTTAAATTTCGCTTTGCGTTTTTGTTTGGCGATCATTGATTTTTTAGCCACATTTTCGCCTCCTTAATCCAGAGATTACTTTTGAAACGGCATGCCGAATTGTGTTAATAGTTCGCGACCTTCTTCGTCAGTTTTTGCAGTTGTTACGATAACGATGTCCATACCACGAACTTTTGAAACTTTATCATAGTCAATTTCAGGGAAAATTAATTGCTCTTTAATACCTAATGTGTAGTTTCCTCTACCGTCAAAAGCATTTTTAGAAACACCACGGAAGTCACGTACACGTGGTAATGAAACTGAAATTAATTTGTCTAGGAAATCATACATACGATCTCCACGTAATGTTACTTTGCAACCAATTGGCATTCCTTCACGTAAACGGAATCCAGCAATAGATTTTTTCGCTCTTGTCACAACTGGTTTTTGTCCGGTGATTAATGTTAATTCCTCAACAGCGTTGTCCAACGCTTTTGCGTTTTGAACAGCGTCACCTACACCCATGTTTACTACGATTTTTTCAATCTTTGGTACTTGCATGATAGATTTATAATTAAACTTGCTCATAAGAGCTGGAGTAATTTCATTACGGAATTTCTCTTTTAGGCGGCTCATTCAGTGTACCTCCTTTCTGAAAACAATTATTTATCTAATACTTCACCTGATTTTTTTGCTACACGTACTTTTTTGCCGTCAACTACTTTATATCCTACACGAGTAGGTTGGCCAGTTTTTGGGTCAATTGGCATCACATTAGAAACGTGAATTGGAGCCTCTTGACTGATAATACCGCCTTGTGGATTATCTTGAGATGGTTTTGAATGTTTTTTAACAATATTTACACCTTCTACAAGAACACGGTTCTTTTTAGGGTAAGCTTCAAGGATCACACCAGTTTTTCCTTTATCCTTACCTGAGATGACTGCTACTTTGTCACCTTTTTTAACATGCATTACTTCGCACCTCCTTGAAAGGCTTAAACAGATTTCATTATAGAACTTCTGGAGCTAGAGAAACAATTTTCATAAAGTTGTTGTCACGAAGTTCACGAGCTACTGGTCCAAAAATACGAGTTCCACGTGGGCTCTTGTCATCACGAATGATTACACATGCATTTTCATCAAAACGGATGTAAGAACCATCACTACGACGTACACCACTCTTCGTACGAACAACAACAGCTTTTACAACATCACCTTTTTTAACAACGCCACCTGGTGTTGCTTGTTTTACGGTACAAACAATAACATCACCGATATTAGCTGTTTTACGTCCAGATCCACCTAGTACTTTAATTGTTAATACTTCACGTGCGCCTGAGTTATCAGCCACTTTTAAACGTGTTTCTTGTTGTATCATGTAATTTACCTCCCTTCGGAATCAACTTCGAATCCGATCGAAATTAAATAATAACTGCTTTTTCAACGATCTCTACTAAACGGAAACGTTTTGTAGCAGAAAGTGGGCGTGTTTCCATAATGCGTACAATATCGCCTACTTTTGCTTCATTACGCTCATCATGAGCTTTAAATTTTTTCGAATACTTTACACGCTTACCGTAAAGAGGATGCTTTTTATACGTTTCAACTACAACTGTGATCGTTTTATCCATTTTATCAGATACAACACGTCCAGTGTATACTTTACGTTGGTTACGTTCGCTCATCACGAAACCTCCTCTCAATTATCGATTGTTAACACCGATCTCTCTCTCACGAATGACTGTCTTCATTCGTGCGATAGTTTTACGTACTTCACGAATTCGAGCAGTATTTTCAAGTTGTCCTGTCGCTAATTGGAAACGAAGGTTGAACAACTCTTCTTTTAAAGATTTTACTTTTTGTTCAATTTCGGCAGTGGTTAATTCACGAATTTCATTAGCCTTCATTTGATTCACCACCAATTTCTTCACGTTTTACAAACTTACATTTGATAGGAAGTTTGTGTGATGCAAGGCGAAGTGCTTCACGAGCAACCTCTTCTGATACACCAGCAACTTCGAACATTATTTTTCCAGGTTTAACTACTGCCACCCATCCTTCAGGAGCACCTTTACCGGAACCCATACGTACTTCTAATGGTTTTGCAGTATATGGTTTATGTGGGAAAATTTTAATCCAAACTTTACCGCCACGTTTCATATAACGTGTCATCGCAATACGAGCAGCTTCGATTTGACGGTTTGTAATCCAAGCAGATTCTAAAGCTTGTAAACCAAATTCACCAAATGCTACTTCTGTACCACCTTTAGCATTACCACGCATTTTCCCACGATGTTCACGGCGATATTTAACGCGTTTAGGCATTAACATAATTATTTGCCTCCTTCCTCGGATTTTTTCTTAGCAGGAAGGACTTCTCCACGATAGATCCATACTTTAACGCCAAGCTTTCCATATGTTGTATCAGCTTCGGCATGTGCATAGTCAATATCTGCACGAAGTGTATGAAGTGGAACTGTCCCTTCACTATAATGTTCAGCACGTGCAATATCTGCACCGCCAAGACGTCCAGAAACTTGTGTTTTAATTCCTTTTGCTCCAGCACGCATAGCACGTTGGATAGCTTGTTTTTGTACACGACGGAAAGAAACACGATTTTCTAATTGACGAGCAATATTTTCAGCAACTAATTTAGCATCTAAATCAGCTTTTTTAATTTCCATAATGTTAATATGAACTTTTTTACCTGTAAGTTGGTTTAAAGCTTTACGAAGTGATTCAACTTCTGCTCCGCCTTTACCGATAACCATTCCAGGTTTAGCTGTATGAATAGTTACATTCACACGGTTTGCTGCACGTTCAATCTCAACTTTAGAAACAGCTGCGTCGTGTAAACGTTTTGCAATATATTCACGGATTTTAATATCCTCATGTAAAAGATCTGCGTAATCTTTTTCCGCATACCATTTAGATTCCCAGTCACGGATAATCCCGATACGCAAACCTATTGGATGTACTTTTTGACCCACTAATTATCCCTCCTTCTTTTCTGTTACCACGATTGTAATGTGGCTTGTGCGCTTGTTAATTTGGCTCGCACGACCTTGAGCACGAGGACGGAAACGTTTTAATGTTGGTCCTTCGTTAACGTACGCTTCAGTAATAACTAAATTATTTACGTCCATTTCATAGTTATGCTCTGCATTAGCAACTGCAGATTTTAATACTTTCTCAACGATCGGAGAAGCAGCTTTTGGAGTATGACGAAGAATTGCAACTGCTTCACCAACTTGCTTTCCTCGAATTAAATCGACTACTAAGCGAGCTTTACGAGGAGCAATTCGAACTGTTCTAGCAACAGCTTTTGCTTGCATTTGAGTGCCCTCCTCTCATTAACGTCTTGTTTTCTTATCATCACTAGCATGGCCTTTATACGTACGAGTTGGTGCAAACTCACCAAGTTTGTGGCCTACCATATCTTCAGTAATATAAACCGGTACATGCTTACGTCCATCGTATACAGCGATTGTATGACCGACAAACGCAGGGAAAATAGTTGAACGACGAGACCAAGTTTTGATCACTTGCTTTTTATCAGACTCGTTAAGCTTTTCAACTTTTTTCATTAAATGCTCATCCACAAAAGGTCCTTTTTTCAAGCTGCGACCCATAATTGAACCTCCCTTCGTGATTGCTCTACGGTTCTCATTATGAACCGTAGTTCAATCCCGTTATTTTTTACGACGACGTACAATAAATTTATCAGATTTATTTTTCTTCTTACGAGTTTTGTATCCAAGAGTTGGTTTACCCCATGGTGTCATAGGTGATTTACGTCCGATTGGAGCTCTACCTTCACCACCACCGTGTGGATGGTCATTAGGGTTCATAACAGATCCACGAACAGTTGGGCGTTTACCTAACCAACGAGAACGACCTGCTTTTCCGATATTAATAAGTTCGTGTTGTTCATTACCTACTTGACCAACAGTAGCACGGCAAGTTGCAAGAATCATACGAACTTCACCGGAGTTGAGACGAACAAGTACGTATTTACCTTCTTTACCTAATACTTGTGCAGAAGTACCAGCAGAACGTACTAATTGTCCACCTTTACCAGGTTTAAGCTCAATATTATGAATTACCGTACCAACTGGGATGTTAGCCAATGGTAAAGCATTTCCTACTTTAATGTCTGCTTCTGGACCAGACATGATTTCTACACCAACTTCTAAACCTTTTGGTGCAATAATGTAACGTTTTTCTCCATCAACATAATTAATTAATGCAATATTTGCTGAACGGTTTGGATCGTATTCAATTGTGGCAACGCGTCCTGGTATTCCATCTTTGTCACGTTTAAAGTCAATTACACGATATTGACGCTTATGACCGCCACCTTGATGACGAACAGTTAACTTACCTTGGTTGTTGCGGCCACCTTTTTTCTTTAAAGGTTGTAGTAAAGACTTTTCCGGTTTGTCAGTTGTAATTTCAGCAAAATCGGAAACAGTCATACCGCGACGACCGTTAGAGGTAGGTTTGTATTTTTTGATCGCCATAATAATTTCCCTCCTCTTCTATTAAAAATTAAGCTTCGAATAATTCGATTTCTTTGCTATCAGGTGTTAATGTTACAATCGCTTTTCT
Source organism: Bacillus sp. JST-5 (assembly GCF_057747715.1). Classification (NCBI taxonomy): domain Bacteria; kingdom Bacillati; phylum Bacillota; class Bacilli; order Caryophanales; family Bacillaceae; genus Bacillus; species Bacillus sp. JST-5. The sequence goes on from NZ_JBYLHW010000009.1 coordinate 18,414, forward strand.
GCGTTTGTTTGTATAACCTGCGAAACGACCTACTCTTTTATATTTACCTTTATAATTCATAATGTTAACTTTCGCTACTTTTACTCCAAAGATCGCCTCAACAGCATCTTTCACTTGAGTTTTATTAGCTCTTACGTCAACTTCAAATGTATATTTTTTGCTTTCCATTAATTCAGTGGAACGTTCAGTGATAACGGGGCGCTTAATTACATCACGTGCATCCATTATGCAAGCACCTCCTCTACTTTTTGAACAGCATCTTTCGTAATAATAAGTTTGTCATGACCTACTACATCTAAAACGTTGATGCCATTCGCTTCTACTACAGTTACACCAGGAATGTTACGAGCAGATAATTCAACATTTTCATTTAATTCTGCAGTAACTACTAATGCTTTAGAATCAACTGATAGATTTTTAAGTACATTGACAAATTCTTTTGTTTTTGGAGCATCAAAAGATAAGTTTTCTAATACTAAAATGTTATCTTCTAATACTTTTGTTGATAAAGCTGATTTAATAGCTAATCTTCTTACCTTTTTAGGTAATTTGTAACTATAGCTACGTGGTACTGGTCCAAATACTGTACCGCCTCCGCGCCATTGTGGTGAACGAATAGATCCTTGACGAGCACGACCAGTTCCTTTTTGGCGCCAAGGTTTACGTCCGCCACCGCTTACTTCTGAACGATTTTTTACTTTATGTGTTCCTTGACGTAATGAAGCTCTTTGCATAACAATTGCTTCAAATAACACATTTTTATTTGGTTCGATACCAAACACTGAATCATTGAGTTCAATTTCTCCAACTTTTGATCCGCTTTGGTTATATAAAGCTACTTTTGGCATTCCTATGTTCCTCCTTTCCTATAAAGTTATTTCGCTTTTACCGCACTTTTAATTTTAAGTAATGCCTTTTTAGCTCCTGGGACATTACCTTTAATTAATAAAAGGTTGCGCTCAGGGTCAACTTTTACGATTTGTAGGTTTTGTACAGTGACTTGTTCTCCACCCATACGTCCAGGTAATGCTTTTTGTTTGAATACTCGGTTTGGAGCAATTGCACCCATAGAACCTGGTCTACGATGGTAACGAGAACCGTGAGACATTGGTCCACGAGATTGTCCATGGCGTTTAATTACACCTTGGAACCCTTTACCTTTACTAATTCCTGTTACATCAACAAGATCGCCTTCAGCGAAAATGTCTACTTTGACTTCCTGACCAACTTCGTATTCGTCTACATTTACATTGTTAAATTCACGAATGAAGCGCTTAGGAGCAGTATTTGCTTTTGCTACATGTCCTTTTTCAGGTTTGTTTGCTAATTTTTCACGCTTATCTTCAAAACCTAATTGAATAGCGTTGTAACCATCAGTTTCTACTGTTTTCTTTTGTAAAACTACGTTTGGAGTAGCTTCTACGACAGTTACAGGGATAAGATCTCCGTTTTCAGCAAATACTTGCGTCATACCGATCTTTCTTCCTAAGATTCCTTTGGTCATTCGTCACACCTCCTAATACTAATCATGTTTTATTAAAGTTTTATTTCAATATCTACACCAGATGGCAAATCTAATCTCATTAAAGAATCCACTGTTTGTGGAGTTGGGTTAACAATATCGATTAGACGTTTATGTGTACGCATTTCAAATTGTTCACGAGAATCTTTATATTTGTGTACTGCTCGAAGAATCGTATAAACTGATTTTTCTGTTGGTAGTGGTATTGGACCTGAAACAGATGCACCAGAACGTTTTGCAGTTTCTACGATTTTTTCAGCAGATTGATCAAGGATTCTGTGATCATATGCTTTTAAACGAATGCGAATTTTTTGTTTTGCCATTACTTTCCCTCCTTTTCGCCTATTTTACATAGACATTCTCCATGGAAATTTCCTGTACACCCGCCATGGCAAAGCGGCCGGGTGTATCAGCAACCTTCCACTTCATCGCAAAATTTAGCCAACATTGTTTATTATACATAAAACCTATACAAATATCAACCTTTTTTCATATTTGATTAGTTTTATGCACTTTTAAAATTATACATACTATTGAGCTTAAATTCAATATGAGAGTAACTAGAAATAATAAGAATGCGGTTACTAGTTTTATTGGCGAAAAAGAAGTTTATCCTATATATAAGAAACGAATCACTTTATCAGTAATGATAAAGATCGTAACAATTATTGATTCATCTATTAATTCAATGACAAAATCAAAAAGGTGACTGATAAAACAGTCACCTTTTTCTTAAAATATATTATTCAATAACAGAAGCAACTACGCCTGCTCCTACTGTACGTCCACCTTCACGAATTGAGAACTTAGTTCCTTCTTCAATCGCGATAGGAGAAATTAGTTCAACTGTCATTTCAATGTTGTCTCCAGGCATAACCATTTCTACGCCTTCTGGTAGGTTGATTACACCAGTTACGTCAGTTGTACGGAAGTAGAATTGTGGACGGTAGTTAGAGAAGAATGGAGTATGACGTCCACCTTCTTCTTTAGATAATACGTAAACTTCTGCTTTGAATTTAGAATGTGGTTTGATAGAACCTGGTTTTGCAAGTACTTGTCCACGTTGGATTTCTTCACGAGCAATACCACGAAGTAATGCACCGATGTTGTCACCAGCTTCAGCTTGGTCAAGAAGTTTACGGAACATTTCTACTCCAGTAACAGTAGTGCTTTTTGGCTCATCAGCTAAACCGATGATTTCTACTACGTCACCAACTTTAAGAATTCCGCGCTCTACACGGCCAGTAGCAACTGTACCACGACCAGTGATAGAGAATACGTCTTCAACTGGCATCATGAATGGTTTGTCAGTATCACGTTGTGGAGTAGGAATATACTCGTCAACAGCTGCCATTAATTCATGGATTTTTTCTTCCCATTGTGGATCTCCTTCTAATGCTTTAAGAGCAGATCCTTTAATTACTGGAACTTCGTCTCCAGGGAATTCATATTCAGAAAGTAAGTCACGAACTTCCATTTCAACTAATTCTAGTAATTCTTCGTCGTCTACCATATCGCATTTGTTTAAGAATACTACGATGTATGGTACACCTACTTGACGAGATAATAGAATGTGCTCACGAGTTTGTGGCATTGGACCATCTGCAGCAGAAACTACTAGGATGGCACCGTCCATTTGAGCAGCACCAGTGATCATGTTTTTAACATAGTCAGCGTGTCCTGGGCAGTCAACGTGTGCATAGTGACGGTTGTCTGTTTCATACTCAACGTGTGCAGTTGAGATTGTGATACCACGCTCACGCTCTTCTGGTGCACCGTCGATTTGGTCATATGCACGAGCTTCTGCTTTACCAGCTTTAGAAAGAACTGTAGTAATAGCAGCAGTTAAAGTAGTTTTACCATGGTCAACGTGTCCGATTGTACCAACGTTAACGTGTGGTTTTGAACGATCAAATTTAGCTTTTGCCATTAGGAAATCCTCCTTTAATATTAAAAAGTTTAAGTATTTTAGATGGTATCTATGAAATAAATTAGTAGATTTTTTTCATAGATACCATTGTCTACAATAGTAGTTATACTTCATTAAATTATCAAAATCAATTATTCGCCTTTATTTTTTTTGATAATTTCTTCAGCTATGTTCTTAGGTGCTTCTTCATAATGATCGAAGAACATTGTGAATACTCCGCGTCCTTGTGTATTAGAACGTAAAGATGTTGCATAACCAAACATCTCTGCTAATGGAACCATTGCACGAACAACTTGTGCATTTCCACGAGCTTCCATTCCTTCTACACGTCCACGACGGGATGTGATATCACCCATAATATCGCCTAAATATTCTTCTGGAATAACAACTTCTACTTTCATAATTGGTTCTAGTAATACAGGTTTACATTTTGAAGCAGCGTTTTTCAGCGCCATAGAAGCAGCGATTTTAAACGCCATTTCACTAGAGTCAACATCATGGTATGAACCATCGAATAGTTTCGCTTTAATGTCGACAATAGGATAACCTGCTAGAACACCATTTTGTAACGCATCTTCAAGACCAGCTTGAACAGCAGGGATATATTCACGAGGTACTACCCCACCAACGATTGCGTTTTCAAATTCAAATCCTTTACCTTCTTCGTTTGGAGAGAATTCAATCCAAACGTGACCGTATTGACCACGACCTCCAGATTGTCTTACGAACTTACCTTCAACTTGAGCTGTTTCTCTGAATGTTTCACGGTAAGCAACCTGAGGTGCACCTACATTAGCTTCTACTTTAAATTCGCGTTTCATACGGTCAACAATGATATCAAGGTGAAGCTCACCCATTCCTGCAATAATTACCTGGCCAGTTTCTTGGTCAGTGTGTGCACGGAATGTTGGGTCTTCTTCTTGTAGTTTTTGAAGAGCAGTTGTCATTTTATCTTGGTCAGCTTTAGATTTAGGTTCAATCGCAACTTGAATAACAGGCTCTGGGAACTCCATAGATTCTAAGATGATAGGATGTTTTTCATCACATAGGGTATCCCCTGTTGTAGTATCTTTTAAACCTACAGCAGCAGCGATGTCCCCTGCGTACACTTGAGAAATCTCTTCACGATGGTTCGCGTGCATTTGAAGTAAACGTCCAATACGTTCACGTTTACCTTTTGTTGAGTTAATAACATAAGAACCAGAGTTTAAGATTCCAGAGTATACACGGAAGAAGGTAAGTTTACCAACATAAGGGTCAGTCATAACTTTGAATGCTAATGCTGCAAATGGTTCATCATCACTTGCATGACGGACATCTTCTTCTTCTGTTTCAGGATTTACTCCTTTAATAGCTGCAATATCTAGTGGTGAAGGAAGATAGTCAAGAACGGCATCAAGCATTAACTGAACACCTTTGTTTTTGAATGCTGAACCACAAAGTACAGGATAAAATTCAACATTTATTGTACCTTTACGGATAGCAGCTTTTAGTTCCTCAGTTGTGATTTCTTCACCTTCTAAGTATTTCATCATTAGCTCTTCATCAAGTTCTGCTACAGCTTCGATTAGCTTAGCACGTTGTTCTTCTGCTAATTCTTTATAATCATCAGGAATTTCCACGTTATCAATGCGAGTTCCTAAATCATCGGAATAAATATATGCCTTCATTTCAACTAAATCAATGATGCCTGTGAATTGATCTTCAGCACCAATTGGTAGTTGAATCGGATGAGCATTTGCTTGAAGACGTTCATGTAAAGTTTTTACAGAGTATAGGAAGTCCGCACCGATTTTGTCCATTTTATTAACAAACACGATACGAGGTACTCCATAAGTTGTAGCTTGTCGCCAAACTGTTTCGGTTTGCGGTTCAACCCCAGATTGTGCATCAAGCACTGTTACTGCACCATCAAGAACGCGTAGAGAACGCTCAACTTCTACTGTAAAGTCTACGTGCCCAGGAGTGTCGATGATGTTGATTCGATGACCTTTCCATTGAGCTGTTGTAGCAGCAGAAGTGATAGTGATACCGCGCTCTTGTTCTTGCTCCATCCAGTCCATTTGTGAAGCACCTTCGTGTGTTTCACCAATTTTATGGATACGGCCAGTATAAAACAAGATACGTTCTGTTGTCGTAGTTTTACCGGCATCAATGTGTGCCATGATTCCGATATTACGTGTATTTTCTAAGGAGAACTCTCTTGGCATCTGTTTTTCTCCTTCCTCTTTGGTTTAATGTAGTATTTTATTTGTAAGATTATATTACCAACGGTAGTGAGCAAACGCTTTGTTTGCTTCTGCCATTTTATGAGTGTCTTCACGTTTCTTAACGGAAGCACCAGTATTATTTGCAGCATCTAAAATTTCATTCGCTAAACGTTCTTCCATAGTTTTTTCTCCACGAAGTCTAGCGTAGTTAACTAACCATCTTAGACCTAATGTTGTACGACGATCTGGACGTACTTCTACAGGAACTTGGTAGTTAGCTCCACCTACACGACGTGCTCTAACTTCAAGAACAGGCATTACATTTTTTAATGCTTGTTCAAAAACTTCCATCGGATCTTTACCTGTACGTTCACGGATGATATCAAATGCTGTATATAGGATTTTTTGTGCTTTACCTTTTTTTCCATCAATCATAATTTTGTTAATTAAACGAGTTACAAGTTTGGAATTGTAAATTGGATCAGGTAAAACATCTCTTTTTGCAACCGGACCTTTACGTGGCATTACATTTCCTCCTTTCAATGAAGCGTATTTTTAGATGTATATTATTTTTTCTCTTTAGGTTTCTTTGTTCCGTATTTAGAACGGCCTTGTTTACGGTTTTCTACCCCAGCAGTATCTAATGCACCACGGATAATATGATAACGTACCCCTGGTAAGTCTTTTACACGTCCGCCACGAATTAGAACAACACTGTGTTCTTGTAAGTTGTGGCCAATACCAGGAATATAAGCAGTTACTTCAATGCCATTTGTTAAG
>NZ_JBYLHW010000009.1:24941-52782 GCF_057747715.1 Bacillus sp. JST-5
AGAAGAAAGGTTAGTTTGTTCTTTTTTAAAACTATTATAACCTTTATTTAAAGCTGGAGATTTAGATTTTACCTCTTTAGATTTGCGTGGTTTACGCACTAATTGGTTAATTGTAGGCATGCTGTGTTTCCTCCCTTCCATACTTTATTAAGCCCACATATCCAGGTGGTTCATTTTTTAGCAAAAACAAAGTTTTTGTAGAATTTTTTCACCTACAAAAACTGTTTTAGCGAGTAATAGCAACAGTAGCAGCCCCTACATCGATTCCACAGGCTTTTCCAAGCTCCTTCATAGAATCAACCGTAACAATTGGTACATTCATCTCTTTCGCAACATCAATTACTCGATTTTTGATTTTATCATCTGCATCGAGTGCGACAATTACTTCAACTACTTGACCAGATTTAAGAGCTTTTACTGTTTGTTTAGTTCCTATAATTTTATTGCTAGCTTTCTTTACTTTTTCATAAGACATTGATATATCCTCCAAAGTAAAAGCTAAATAGGAGTACCTTTGCTATATTATCATTTTGAAAATTACATGTCAATATTTTTTTAAATAAAGTTGCACCAATCCCATCGAACCTAATTGATGGGATGGTACAACTTTATCATTTAAATATTCACAGGATCTGTTTGACCTTCTTCTACTTCTACTATTTTTGGTTCAGCTTTTCTATAACGTTGCATTCCAGTACCAGCAGGTACTAGTTTTCCGATGATGACATTCTCTTTTAATCCTAGTAACTCATCACGTTTTCCTTTAATTGCTGCGTCTGTAAGAACTCTTGTTGTTTCTTGGAATGAGGCAGCTGATAAGAATGAGTCTGTTTCTAGTGATGCTTTAGTAATACCAAGTAGTACTGGACGTCCTGTAGCTGGTGCTTTTCCTTCTAACAGTGCTTTTTCATTCGCATCTGTAAATTGGTGAATATCTAGCAATGAACCAGGTAATACATCTGTATCCCCTGCGTCAACTACCCTTACTTTACGGAGCATTTGACGAACCATTACTTCAATATGTTTATCACCAATTTCAACACCTTGCATACGGTAAACTTTTTGAACTTCTCTCAATAGGTAAGTTTGAACAGCTGCTAAACCTTTAACTTTAAGTAATTCTTTAGGGTCAATGGATCCTTCTGTTAAAATTTGACCACTTTCTACCTGATCTCCAACAGAAACTTTTAAGCGAGCTGTATACGGAGCTTGATATGTTCTTGTTTCAAACTCCCCTTGGATCGTAATCTCATGTTGACGGTCTCTTCCTTCATTAATGGCCGTTACGACACCATCAATTTCAGAGATGATTGCTTGACCTCTAGGATTACGAGCCTCGAATAGCTCTTGGATACGCGGTAAACCTTGTGTAATATCGTCTCCAGCTACTCCTCCAGTATGGAAGGTACGCATTGTTAACTGTGTACCAGGTTCACCGATGGATTGTGCAGCGATGATACCAACCGCTTCACCAACTTCAACTTTTTGACCAGTCGCCAAGTTACGACCATAACATCTTTCACATACACCATGGCGAGTGTTACATGTAAACACTGAGCGAATCCATACTTCTTCAATGCCAGCATCCACGATTTCTTTCGCAATATCTTCTGTGATCATTTCATTCTCAGAAACAATCACTTCTCCTGTTTGTGGATGTTTCACTCTTTTTCTTGAATAACGACCGATTAGACGTTCTTCTAAAGTTTCAATTACTTCTGTACCATCTTTCAATGGTCCTACCAAAATACCTCTGTCTGTTCCGCAATCTTCTTCTCGGACGATTACATCTTGCGCAACATCTACTAAACGGCGAGTCAAGTAACCTGAGTCCGCTGTTTTTAAAGCTGTATCAGCTAATCCTTTACGTGCTCCGTGTGTAGAAATGAAGTATTCTAACACCGTTAGACCTTCTCGGAAACTTGATTTAATTGGTAATTCAATAATTCGACCAGCCGGGTTAGCCATTAATCCACGCATACCTGCTAGCTGTGTAAAGTTTGAAGCATTACCACGGGCACCGGAATCACTCATCATAAAGATAGGATTCAATCTGTCTAGAGATTCCATTAACTTACCTTGAATCTCATCTTTTGCTGAACTCCAAATAGAAATGACACGATCATATCTTTCTTCTTCAGTAATCAATCCGCGTTTAAATTGTTTTAAAACGTTATCTACTTTTCTTTGAGATTCTTCTAAGATTTTTTCTTTTTCAGGCAATACTACAATATCAGCAATACCGATTGTAATTCCTGCTCTTGTAGAGTATTTGAAACCTAAATCTTTCATTCGGTCTAACATCTTAGAAGTCTCAGTGATTTTAAAACGTTTAAACACTTCTGCGATAATATTTCCTAAAATTCCTTTCTTGAATGGTGGGATTAAAGGACGAGACTTAATAATTTCTTTCACATTTTCATATGGCTCTACAAAATATTTTTCCGGTGTTTTTACTTCAAGATTCTCTTTAGTTGGCTCGTTTATATATGGGAACGATTCTGGGAGAATCTCGTTAAAAATAAGTTTACCTACTGTTGTAAGTAAAAGCATTTTATTTTGTTTTTCGGTAAAGGTAGGGTTATTTAATGATCCTGCTGCAACTGCTATACGGGAATGTAAATGTACATATCCATTTTGATATGCAATTAATGCTTCATTAGCATCTTTAAAGATCATTCCTTCTCCAATTGCGCCTTCTCTCTCTAGCGTTAAATAATAGTTTCCTAACACCATGTCTTGAGAAGGTGTAACAACAGGCTTACCATCTTTAGGGTTTAAAATGTTTTGGGCAGCAAGCATTAGCATACGTGCTTCCGCTTGTGCTTCCGCTGATAAAGGAACGTGAACCGCCATTTGGTCACCGTCAAAGTCAGCGTTATAAGCTGTACAAACTAGCGGATGCAATCGGATTGCTCGGCCTTCAACTAGTGTTGGTTCAAACGCTTGTATTCCTAAACGGTGAAGTGTAGGAGCACGGTTCAGCAGTACAGGATGCTCTCTAATAACCTCTTCTAACACATCCCATACTTCAGGGTGAACACGTTCAATTTTTCGTTTTGCAGATTTAATATTATGAGCATATCCTTTCGCAACAAGCTCTTTCATTACAAAAGGTTTAAATAACTCTAAAGCCATTTCTTTTGGCAAACCACATTGATACATTTTTAAATTAGGTCCAACTACGATAACAGAACGACCGGAATAGTCAACACGTTTTCCTAATAAGTTTTGACGGAAACGTCCTTGTTTTCCTTTTAACATATGTGAAAGTGATTTTAACGGTCTGTTTCCTGGACCTGTAACAGGTCTGCCGCGTCGTCCGTTATCAATTAAAGCGTCGACCGCCTCTTGAAGCATTCTTTTTTCGTTTTGCACAATAATACTTGGAGCGCCTAAATCTAAAAGACGTTTTAATCGATTGTTACGATTAATAACGCGACGATACAAGTCATTCAAATCTGACGTAGCAAAACGTCCTCCATCTAATTGAACCATCGGACGCAATTCAGGAGGAATTACAGGTAAGACATCTAATACCATCCAAGATGGGTCATTACCAGAATTTCTGAATGCTTCTAGAACTTCTAATCTTTTTATTGCTCTAGTTCTTCTTTGACCTTGAGCAGTTTTTAGTTCTTCTTTCAGCATTTCAGCTTCTTTTTCAATATCAATATCTTGTAGAAGTTTTTTTATAGCTTCTGCACCCATTGCAGCTTGGAATCTTGTTCCATATTTTTCCCTATATGCACGATACTCTTTTTCAGAAAGTAGTTGTTTTTTCTCCAAAGGTGTATCAGCTGGATCGATAACAACATAGGATGCAAAATAAATAACTTCTTCTAAAGCCCTAGGGGACATGTCTAAGACAAGCCCCATACGGCTAGGTATACCTTTGAAATACCAGATGTGTGTTACAGGGGCTGCTAATTCAATATGCCCCATGCGTTCACGTCTAACTTTTGCACGTGTTACTTCAACACCACATCGATCACAAACTACTCCTTTATAACGCACTCTTTTGTACTTACCGCAATGACATTCCCAATCTTTTGTTGGACCGAATATTCTTTCACAAAACAATCCATCTTTTTCTGGTTTTAATGTGCGATAATTAATTGTTTCAGGTTTTTTTACTTCACCGTAGGACCAAGAACGAATTTTATCAGGTGAAGCTAAGCCAATTTTCATATACTCAAAATTGTTAACATCTAGCAAGGAGCCTACCTCCCTTTTCGTCTCAGGTTTTACCCTATCTGCTATTCTTTAGCGACCACAGTTTCAGACTCTTGATTTTGAGGTTCTGATACAATTGTTAAAGATTCAGTTTGATGTAAATCATCATCTTCTTCTAAATCTCTCATTTCAATTTCTTCATCATTGCTAGAAAGAATTTTTACGTCCATTCCTAAACTTTGAAGCTCTTTAATTAGAACTTTGAATGATTCAGGGACACCTGGCTCTGGTACATTTTCCCCTTTAACAATAGCTTCATAAGTTTTCACACGACCGACAATATCATCTGATTTAACAGTAAGGATTTCTTGGAGTGTATAGGCAGCACCATAAGCTTCTAATGCCCAAACCTCCATCTCACCAAACCTTTGTCCTCCAAATTGAGCTTTACCACCAAGTGGTTGTTGGGTAACTAGAGAGTATGGTCCTGTTGAACGTGCATGAAGCTTATCGTCAACCATGTGCGCTAATTTAATCATGTACATGACTCCGACGGATACGCGGTTATCAAATGGTTCCCCAGTTCGTCCGTCATAAAGGATGGTTTTAGCATCACTAGCCATACCTGCTTCTTTTATAGTTTCCCAAACATCTTCTTCAGTCGCTCCGTCAAATACAGGGGATGCGACATGAATTCCTAAACGTTTTGCAGCCATACCTAGGTGCAATTCTAAAACTTGCCCAATATTCATACGAGATGGAACACCCAATGGATTTAGCATGATATCAATTGGTGTACCGTCTGGTAAGAATGGCATATCTTCTACTGGGAGGATTTTAGAGATAACCCCTTTATTACCATGGCGACCAGCCATTTTATCCCCTTCAGAAATTTTCCGTTTTTGGACAATATAAACACGAACAAGCTGGTTCACTCCAGGAGGTAATTCATCTCCATCCTCACGATTAAATACTTTTACGTCGAGAACGATTCCTCCGCCACCATGCGGCACACGTAAAGATGTATCGCGAACTTCTCGAGCTTTTTCTCCAAAAATCGCATGTAAAAGACGTTCTTCAGCTGTAAGCTCCGTCATACCTTTCGGTGTTACTTTACCTACAAGAAGATCTCCATCTTTAACTTCTGCTCCAATCCGGACAATTCCACGGTCATCTAGATTACGGAGAGCATCTTCTCCAACATTAGGGATGTCTCGAGTAATTTCTTCTGGTCCCAATTTTGTATCCCGAGACTCAGATTCATACTCTTCAATATGAATAGATGTATAAACATCATCTTTCACAAGACGTTCGCTCATGATAATTGCATCTTCATAGTTATAACCATCCCAAGTCATGAAGGCTACTAATACGTTTCTTCCTAACGCCAATTCACCTTTATCCATGGAAGGTCCATCTGCTAAAATTTCACCTTTTTTAACTCGATCTCCCACTTTTACAATTGGGCGTTGGTTATAGCATGTACCTTGGTTAGAGCGAACAAATTTTAATAAATTATATTTGTCTAAGTCTCCTAGCACTTCTTGTCCATCAACTATATTAATTCGGCGAACTCGAATTTCCTTTGATTGGACATATTCTACAATTCCATCATGTTTACAAATAACTGCTGCACCAGAATCTCTCGCAGATACGTGTTCCATACCAGTACCTACAATTGGTGCTTCAGGATTTAATAATGGAACTGCTTGACGCTGCATGTTCGCTCCCATTAGAGCACGGTTTGAGTCATCGTTTTCTAGGAAAGGAATACATGCAGTAGCTGCTGAAACCACTTGTTTAGGAGATACATCCACATAATCTACTCGATCACTGCTAATAACGATGTTTTCTCCTCGGAATCTAGCTACAACTTCGTCATCGATAAAAGAGCCATCTTCTGCTATTCTCACATTTGCTTGGGCAACAACATAGTTGTCTTCTTCATCAGCAGTTAAGTAATCAATCTGATCAGTAATTTTTCCAGTTTCCGGATCTACTTTACGGTATGGAGTTTCTATAAATCCAAAACGATTTACTTTCGCATAAGTAGATAGTGAGTTAATTAATCCAATGTTTGGACCTTCCGGAGTTTCAATCGGACACATACGACCATAGTGAGAGTAGTGAACGTCACGCACTTCCATACCAGCGCGCTCACGTGTTAAACCACCAGGTCCTAACGCAGACAAACGGCGTTTATGCGTTAACTCAGCTAATGGGTTTGTTTGATCCATGAATTGCGAAAGTTGAGAACTTCCAAAGAACTCTTTAATCGATGCAATAACAGGTCTAATATTAATTAACTGTTGGGGTGTAATCGTTGCAGTATCCTGAATGGACATTCTTTCACGAACTACTCTTTCCATTCTAGAAAGTCCGATACGGAATTGGTTTTGCAACAATTCACCAACTGAACGTAATCTGCGGTTTCCTAAATGATCAATATCGTCAGTGTCCCCTACATTATGTAATAAATTGAAAAAGTAGCTAATTGACGCAACGATATCAGAAACCGTAATATGCTTTATCTTTTCATCAACGTAGGCATTACTAATAATGTTAATAACTTTATTATCATTATCATTTGGTGCGTATATTTTTATTGATTGTACTAACACTTTATCTTCAACTATTCCATTTGAAAGTGAGAATGTTCTAAAACCTATTCCATTCTCAAGATAAGGAATAATCTTATCAAGTGTTCGGCGATCTAAAACGGTTCCTTTTTCTGCGATAATTTCTCCCGTTTCAGGATCAGCCAATGTTTCAGCTAGTCGTTGATTGAATAGACGATTTTTTATGTGCAATTTTTTATTGATTTTATATCTTCCAACACTTGCAAGATCATAGCGTTTTGGATCAAAGAAACGAGAAATTAATAGATTTTTTGCATTCTCAATAGTTGGAGGCTCTCCTGGACGGAGTCTCTCATAGATTTCCAATAACGCCTTTTCTGTACTATCAGTATTGTCTTTTTCAAGTGTATTTCTTATATACTCATTATCACCGATTAGATCAATAATCTCTTGATCGGTGCTAAACCCTAACGCTCTTAATAATACAGTTACAGGTAATTTACGAGTACGATCAATTCGGACGTATACTACGTCTTTTGCATCTGTTTCGTACTCAAGCCAAGCACCTCTATTTGGAATAACTGTAGCTGTATAACCACGTTTACCATTTTTGTCTACTTTCGCACTAAAGTAGACACTTGGTGAACGTACTAATTGTGATACAATAACTCGCTCTGCTCCGTTTATGATGAATGTTCCGTTTTCTGTCATTAACGGGAAATCACCCATAAATACTTCCTGGTCTTTAACTTCACCAGTCTCTTTATTTACGAGCCTTACCTTTACTCGTAGTGGAGCAGAATATGTTACATCTCTCTCTTTAGATTCTTCAACAGGATATTTAGGTTCACCTAAACTATAATCTATAAATTCTAAAGCTAAATTTCCTGTGAAGTCTTCAATTGGGGAAATATCTTGAAACATTTCCTTTAATCCTTCATCTAAAAACCATTGGTATGAAGCTGTTTGAATCTCAATGAGATTAGGTAATTCCAGAACTTCACGAATTCTGGCATAACTTCGCCGTTGGCGGTGTCGTCCGTACTGAACTAGTTGACCTGTCAACTGATTCACCCCTCAAATCAAGCGTATTAATAAATGTTTATTCTCGTGTAAAAACACGATAGGTAAACACAAAAAGAAAAAGGGTTTCTTGCGAAAACCACAGTTTCATGTAAGCACTTTTATTTTTGTTATTTTTTCCAGTTATACCGAATTATATACTTGATGTCATTTAATTTGGGGGCAACCGGAAAATAATATATTGGCATTATATAATAATAGCATACAGGATTTTTCCAGTCAATATTTTTTAGCTCGGATAATCCAGTACCCTTTTTTCTTTTCTACTACCTCTACATGAGGAAAAATTTCTTCTAATTTTGTTAGAGCGGATGGGGCACCTTGCTTCTTTTGAATTACTACCCACAGTTCACCTTCTTTATGTAATCTAGGATAGCTCTGTTCAAATATATCGTGGACAATTTTTTTCCCAGCTCTGATTGGTGGATTTGTAAGAATTGCTGCAAATGAGGAGTCTACATTCGTAAGTCGGTCACTTTCATATATAATGACATTGTTGATATGATTTAATTGTGCGTTTTCTCTAGCTAAAGATAACGCCCGTTCATTGATATCAATCATATGCACAGTTCGCTTTTCATAAAGCTTCGCAACAGTTAAGCCAATGGGACCGTAGCCACAGCCGACATCTAATATTGGCCCTTCTACTGTTGGAAATTCAAATGTTTCAATTAATAATCTTGAACCAAAATCGATCTCATTTTTTGAAAATACTCCACGATCTGCCTTAAATATGAAGTTCAGTCCTCTAATGGTACTATTCCATGTAAATGGATTACTTTCGGTATTTGGTGTACGAGAGTAATAATGTTCTGTCAAAGCTTTTGCCTCCATGCTTTTTTTTACATTATTTCCATAACCATTATTCAATACTTATTAAACGAATGTTTTGCAAATAAATAGGAAAAAAGCTCGCCAGAAAAGCGAGCTTTATGCTACATTACTTAACTTCAACGTTTGCTCCAACTTCTTCAAGTTTAGCTTTAATTTCTCCAGCTTCTTCTTTAGAAGCACCTTCTTTGATTGGTTTTGGAGTGTTGTCAACAAGTTCTTTAGCTTCTTTAAGTCCAAGACCAGTGATTTCGCGAACAACTTTAATAACTTTGATTTTTTGAGCACCTGCATCAGCAAGAATTACATCGAATTCAGTTTTTTCTGCAGCAGCATCGCCACCAGCAGCACCGCCTACTACAGCTACAGGAGCAGCAGCAGTTACTCCGAATTCTTCTTCAATTGCTTTAACTAATTCGTTTAATTCTAAAACAGTCATATTTTTAACCGCTTCAATGATTTGTTCTTTAGTCATTTTAAAATTTCCTCCTTATTTCATTTCATTAAAATTAATTTTTAACACGTTAGATACTCGATATTAAGCTCCTTGTTCTTCTTTTTGATCAGCAACAGCTTTTGCTGCAAGAGCAAAGTTGCGGATAGGAGCTTGAAGAACGCTAAGCAACATAGAAAGTAAACCTTCGCGAGATGGTAGATCTGCTAATGCTTTAATCTCTTCAACTGTTGCAAAATTACCTTCAATAACACCAGCTTTAATTTCTAATGCTTCATGCTTTTTAGCAAATTCATTAATAATTTTTGCAGGTGCAACAGCATCAGTTTCACAGAATGCAATTGCGCTAGGTCCAACTAATACATCATTTAATTCAGATAAATTAGCAGCCTCAGCAGCTCTACGAGATAAAGTATTTTTGTATACTTTAAATTCTACACCTGCTTCACGAAGTTGTTTGCGAAGTTCAGTAACCTCTGCAACATTTAAACCACGGTAGTCAACGACTACAGTTGTTTGGCTGTTTTTTAACTTATTAGTAATCTCTTCAACAATTAGTTTCTTTTGTTCAACAGCACTGCTCATGGGTACACCTCCTATTTATTCCATTTCACACACAAGTACCTGAAATAAAATACCTCCATATCCGTAGACATGGAGGTAGTAGAGGACATAGTTTTATATCAATCATTCTATGTTCAATACCTCGGTAGGATATTAAGCTTCATCAGCACCTACTGTCTACGGTACATATGTGTTTTGTAACAACATTATTTATTATATATTTAATTAACAAAATGTCAAATTAATTTTTTACCACTACAGATGAAGGGTCAACCTTAATTCCAGGTCCCATAGTAGAAGTTACAGTAACATTTTTCATGTAAGTTCCTTTAGCTGCAGCAGGTTTCACTTTTAATAATGTTTCAAAAATTGTAGTAAAGTTTTCTGCTAGTTTTTCTGCATCAAAAGAAACTTTTCCAATTGGAACATGAACGTTACCATTTCTATCTAAGCGATATTCAACCTTACCAGCTTTGATTTCAGAAACAGCTTTAGCAACATCAAAAGTTACTGTACCAGTTTTTGGGTTTGGCATTAAACCTTTTGGTCCTAATACACGACCTAATTTACCTACTTCACCCATCATATCTGGAGTAGCTACGATTACATCAAAATCAAACCAACCTTGGTTAATTTTGTTGATATATTCAGTATCACCAACATAGTCTGCTCCAGCAGCTTCAGCTTCTTTAGCTTTTTCTCCTTTAGCAAAAACAAGCACTTTTTGAGTTTTTCCAGTACCGTTTGGTAGAACAACAGCACCACGAATTTGTTGATCAGCTTTTTTAGGATCTAATCCTAAACGAAATGCTGCTTCAACAGTAGCGTCAAAATTTGCAACACTTGTTTTTTTAACTAGTTCCATTGCTTCAGAAACAGAATAAGCTTTTGAGCGGTCAACTAGTTTTTGAGCTTCTAAATATTTTTTACCTCTTTTAGCCATTTAACATTTCCTCCTTATTGTGGTTTTAGCGGAATAACCTCCCACGAATAAAGGTTGCGACTGAATAAATCAGCTTCGCAACCCTACGCACAGAAGACAATTAGTCAACGATGGTAATACCCATGCTACGTGCAGTACCTTCAACCATACGCATAGCAGCTTCAACATCAGCTGCGTTTAAATCTGGCATTTTAGTTTCTGCAATCTCGCGTACTTTATCACGCTTGATTGTAGCTACTTTATTACGATTTGGCTCACCAGAACCAGACTCAATTCCAGCCGCTTTTTTAAGAAGTACAGCAGCAGGTGGAGTTTTCGTAATAAATGTAAATGAACGGTCTTCAAACACCGTAATTTCAACTGGAATAATTAAACCAGCTTGATCAGCTGTGCGTGCGTTAAATTCTTTACAGAATCCCATGATGTTAACTCCAGCTTGACCTAATGCAGGACCAACTGGTGGCGCAGGGTTTGCTTTTCCTGCAGGGATTTGTAATTTTACAACTTTAATTACTTTTTTAGCCACGAGACACACCTCCTTAAGTCCGTGATGTGGTATTTGGGGTTTCCCCCTCCCACTCCTATTCTTCTCTATATAAATTAAGAGATTAACTTTTTGTCTTGTCTCAATCCGAGACATACTGACTTAAAAATCTTATCATCTTTCAAAATGAATTTCAAGTTTTTTATAATTTATCAATTTGTGAATAATCAAGTTCTAGTGGAGTTTCTCTTCCAAACATATTCACTAAAACTTTAATTTTCGCTTTTTCCTTATCAATTCCTTCTACAGTACCTGTAAAGTCTTTAAATGGACCTTCTTTTACTTTAACTGTTTCTCCTATTTCAAAGTCAATATCAATTTTCTTTTCGTCCATACCCATTCGTTTTAATATGGCATTGACTTCTTCTGGAAGTAAAGGTGTTGGTTTTGACCCAGCACCAGATGATCCTACAAAACCTGTAACACCTGGTGTGTTTCGTACCACATACCAAGAATCGTCAGTCATAATTAATTCTACTAAGACATAACCAGGAAAAACTTTTTTCATCGAAACTTTTTTCTTACCATTTTTAATATCAGTTTCTTCTTCCTCTGGGACAATGACTCTAAAAATTTTATCTTGCATACCCATTGATTCTACACGTTTTTCCAAGTTCGCCTTTACTTTATTTTCATAACCAGAATACGTATGAACCACATACCAATTTTTCTCCATTTATAAGGACTTTTCGTCCAACCCTCCTATAACACGATATAGTTTATTCCTTTTTTTCTAATGAAAAAACCCGTTAAACCGGGTTTTTGTTTCTTACTTGTTTTTACCATTATACATTATAACAAAAGAAATTGTAGTTATTCATTAATTTAAGGTATAAGTTCAATTAATTGTGTAATTCCAAGATCAAGAAGAGCAAAGAAGATAACAAAAAACGCTACTGTTGATATTACAGTAATTGTGTAGCGAACAAGTTCTTTTCTACGCGGCCAACTGACCTTTCTCATTTCTTTTGCAACGTCGCGGAAAAACTTTATGATTTTATTCATTTTGTACCTCCAAGGAAAGCGATTCAAGATCTACCTTTATTTTGTTTGTCGGTGATTTGTGTGAGCATTGCAATGTTTACAATATTTTTTTAATTCTAGCCGGTCTGATTTATGCTGTGTGGAAGGTACGGTATAGTTTCTTGAGCCACAATCAGAGCATGCCAATATTAATTTATTTTTCATACCTTCACCTACTTGGATAATTATCCATAAAAATTTAACACTGCCATTAAGGGAATGTCAATGGCTCCATAATAATAAAAATTTTTAATGAGACAACTCCCTAACTTCTAAATATCTTTCCAACTTTCGCTTAACTCTCTGGAGAGCATTATCGATAGATTTCACATGCCTGTTTAATTCCTCGGAAATTTCTTGGTAGGATTGTCCATCTAAATATAAAGCTAAAACTTTTCTCTCCAAGTCACTCAGAAGTTCAGACATCTTCACTTCAATATGATCGAATTCTTCTTGATTGATGATTAATTCCTCAGGGTCCATAACTTTAGCTCCTGAGATAATATCCATCAATGTTCGATCAGATTCTTCATCATAGATAGGCTTGTCCAGTGAAACATATGAATTAAGTGGAATATGTTTCTGGCGAGTAGCCGTTTTAATGGCTGTTATAATTTGACGAGTGATACAAAGCTCGGCGAAGGCTTTAAAAGATGAGAGTTTATCGTCTTTAAAATCACGAATGGCTTTATATAATCCAATCATACCTTCCTGAATAATATCCTCTCGATCCGCGCCAATTAAAAAATATGATCTGGCTTTCGCTCGAACAAAATTTCGGTACTTATGAATTAAATAATCTAATGCTTCGCTTTCACCTTTATGAACTAAGTCGACGATCTCTTCATCTTCTAGTTGCTCATATTTGTTAACAGGGCTATTCTCCATATTTTTTCCCACACATGATCACCTCGACCGCCCATACAATAGATAGAAATATTATACAGTAGTGTAAATTATAGCGTCAACCGGTCATTGTTTCCCACGTCGCCAATTTTCAAAAATTTCTGCTAGTTCTTTTGATAGAGGTATTTTAGAAATTGGTTTATTTTCCTGGATTTTTCTGACCTTTTTTTCAATCTTATTTTCTATCACTTTTATTTCTGTATAGAGTTCTCTAGCAGATTTTCTTAATGCTCCTTGTCCAAAAATCGCCCATTGTTCTGTGAAATCAGATGTTGCTACATGAATTTGAGTCCTTCTATTCCCAAGGTTCTTGGCTAATTTCTCGATACATTCATCTGCTGTTTCATTTTCTTTTGTAAATATGACATCAACCTTATAATCTTTATACTTTGTTTCCTTGCCTCGAACAAACTGTGCATCGAATACAACTATTACTTTATATCCTGTAAATGCTTGATATTCAGCCAATTGTTCAATCAGTTTAGTTCTAGCTAATTCTAAATCACTATTTTTTAATTCTCTTAAATGCGGCCAGGCACCGATCATGTTATACCCATCAACCAGCAATATGTCCATAGCCTTATTCCCCTATGCGGTCACGTTTTCTAAAAACTTCATACATTAATAAACCTGCTGCAACCGAAGCATTTAAGGAAGTCACATGTCCAGTCATAGGTAAACTTAGTAGAAAATCGCATTTTTCACGGATTAATCGTCCAATCCCTTTCCCTTCACTACCAATCACTAAAGCTAATGGTAATAATCCATCTATCTTTCTATAATCTATTTCTCCTTTAGCATCAGTTCCTGCAATCCATATTCCTTTCTCTTTTAAATCATCAATGGTCCGAGCTAAATTCGTGACCCGAGCAACAGGAATATGTTCAATCGCGCCAGTAGAAGCTTTTGCAACTGTTGCCGTTAAACCTACGGATCTTCGTTTAGGAATAATTATTCCGTGAACCCCTGTTGCATCAGCAGTTCTCATTATAGATCCTAAATTATGCGGGTCTTCAATTTCATCCAGAATTAATAAGAATGGAATTTCATTACGCTTTTTTGCTCTTTCTAAAATATCTTCCACTTCAAAATATTTATAAGCAGCAACTTGGGCAATGACTCCTTGATGGTTTCCGCCTTCAGATAATTGATCTATTTTCTTTTTCGGCACAAATTGAATTGGGACATTCGCCTCTTTTGCCATGCGAATTATCTCTTGAATGGGTCCTTTTTGAGCTCCTTCGGCAACTAAAATTTTATGAATTTCCCGCTTTGATCTTAATGTTTCTAAAACTGGGTTTCTTCCTAAAATCCAATCACTCGACATGTTATTCCTCCTTTCCTTTTTCAATCAAATGAATGGCAAAACTTATAATTTCTTCTAGTCGATCCATTTTCCTATTTAAAAAATGATATCCTACCAGCGCTTCAAAAGCCGTACTGTATCGATAGGTTTGAACATCGGTATTTTTAGGAATGGTCTTTGATTTTGCATTTCTTCCTCTTTTAATAACAGCGATTTCTTCTTCATCTACAAAACCTTGATTTATCATTTCGAGTACAATTTGGGCTTGTGCTTTAGCCGATACATACTCAGTAGAAGAACGATGCAAAAGGTGGGGTTTAACTCCACCTTTTTCTAATAAATGTTGCCTAACATAAACTTCAAAAACGGCATCGCCCATATATGCAAGCGCTAAGCTATTTAATTGTTTGGCATCAACCATCTTATGGATTAGATCCATTGATTCATCCTCTTTTCCACCTAGTTCCTTGCGGTGTATCTTCTAAAATAATGTTCATTGATTTTAATTGATCACGAATTTCATCAGCTAATTTAAAATTTCTTTCTTTTCTTGCTTCTATTCGTTTTTGAATTAATGCTTCAATCTCATCATCTAATAACTGTTCTTTCTCCAATGAAACTCCTAGCACATAGAAAAACTCTTCAAATGTTTGTAAAAATGCATCAATGATTTGAGTAGATGTATTTTTTTCCATTAAGTAATAATTAGATTGTTTCGTTAAGTCAAATATGACAGAAATTGCATTTGCTGTATTAAAATCGTCATCCATTTCCTTCACAAATTGATTTTTCAGACTTGTAATTTTATCTAACCATTCCTGGTCGTTTTCTGTAAGATTTGTACTTGCATTTTTGCGATGTTTTAGATTTTCGTAAGAAGTGCGTATTCTATCGAGCCCAGATTTTGTATTTTCTAATAACTCTTGACTGTAATTTACTGGATTTCGATAATGAACGGATAGTATAAAAAAGCGAAGAACATCAGGATCGTGTTGTTTAATAATATCATGGACTAATACGAAGTTTCCTAGGGACTTCGACATTTTTTCATTATCAATATTAATATATCCGTTATGCATCCAATAATTTGCAAAAGGCTTTCCCGTTAAAGCTTCGGATTGTGCAATCTCATTTTCGTGATGTGGAAAGGTTAGGTCTTGCCCTCCCGCATGTATATCAATCGTATCTCCCAGATACTTTCTAGCCATTGCTGAGCACTCTATATGCCAACCAGGGCGGCCTTTTCCCCATGGACTATCCCAGAAGATTTCCCCCTCTTTGGCTGCTTTCCATAAAGCAAAATCTAACGGATCTTGTTTCTTTTCCCCTACTTCAATACGAGAACCAAGTCTCAACTCATCAATGGATTGATGTGAAAGTTTTCCATAATCCTTAAATTTCCGTGTCCGATAATAAACATCACCATCAGACTCATAAGCATATCCTTTATCGATTAAGCCTTGGATAAATTCGATAATTGTATCAATATTTTCAGTAACACGCGGATGAACATCTGCCTTTAAGCATCCTAACGCTTGAACATCTTCAAAATAAGCTTTTATAAATCGTTCTGCTAATGCTGGCACTTCTTCCCCAAGTTCATTGGCTGCACGAATCAGCTTATCATCAACATCTGTAAAGTTTGAAACATATTGAACATCATAACCTCTATATTTTAGATACCTACGTACAGTATCAAAAACTATAGCAGGTCGAGCATTCCCAATATGAATGTAATTATATACGGTTGGGCCACAAACATACATTTTTACTTTGCCCTCTTCAATTGGCTTAAACTCTTCTTTTCTTCTAGTGAGCGTATTATATATTCGTATAGTCATTGGATGAACTCCTTTCTTTTTTTAATTTTTCTAGTTCGTCTCTTAATTGATTCATTTCATTTTCTAATTCTTTCAAACGGTCATTGATTGGGTCTGGAAGGTCAGTATGATTAAGATCTTTTGTAATTTTGACTCCATCTTTTACGACTACTTTTCCTGGTATCCCTACTACAGTTGAATTCGGCGGAACGTCCTTTAATACAACGGAACCCGCTCCAATTTTAGAATTTTCTCCGATTGTTATAGATCCTAAAACTTTAGCTCCTGTCGCAATTAAAACATTATCTTTTATCGTAGGATGTCGTTTCCCTTTTTCTTTTCCTGTACCACCTAAGGTAACTCCTTGATAAACAGTCACATTATCTCCGATTTCACACGTTTCGCCAATTACAACACCCATTCCATGATCTATGAAAAACCTTCTTCCAATTTTAGCCCCTGGATGGATTTCAATTCCTGTAAAAAAGCGACTAATTTGAGATATAAGACGAGCGATAAAGAAAAATTTTCTTTTATAAAAAGCGTGGGCAATACGGTGTGCCCAAATCGCATGAACCCCTGAATAGGTTAAAATGATTTCTAAATAACTTCTTGCTGCAGGGTCTTGGTCAAAGACAACATCGAGGTCCTCTTTCAACCGTTTAAACATTTTTCCAACCTCCTCTGATTTCTATAGTTGTCTAATAAAAAAAGCGTCTCTGATTTACAGAGACGCTTAATGCGCGGTTCCACTCTGTTTAGATCAGTAGAAAAAAACTACTAATCTCAACTTATCCCTTTAACGCAGGCTCACGCCTAACTCTACTCAGTGTAACACCTTTCGAATTAAGACTCAGAGGTGCATTTCGAAAAATGAGAGGCATGAACCACTTTCAGCCGCTGATGGTTCTCTCTGTTATGCATCATTTTTCTACTTCTCCTCTTCAACGCTTTCAACAATATTTATGAAATTAATTGTATTTATACTATATTACATTTATCATAAAATGTTAATTTATTAGTGATTTAAGACGACGAATTACACGGTCTTTTCCTAATAATTCTATAGTATTTGGTAACTCTGGTCCATGAGTTTGTCCTGTAACTGCTACTCGAATTGGCATAAAAAGTTTTTTTCCTTTTTGGCCAGTTGCTTTTTGAACAGCCTTGATCGCTGCTTTAATTTCGTCAGCTTCAAATACTTGCAACTTCTCTATCTCTTCTAAAAATGATGATAATACCTCATTAACATGTTCTTCTTCTAAAACTTCCCTTGCTTCACGATTATACTCGATTTCGTCTTTAAAGAACATTTCGGAAAGTTCAACAATTTCTGCTCCATAACTCATTTGTTCATGATATAGCGCAACTAAGCGTTCCACCCATTTATATTCTTGATCAGATAAAGGCTCTTTTACTCGATTTGCTTTTACTAAATGAGGAAGTGATAATTTTACTACTTTAGATAAATCTAATTTTTTCATATATTGGTTATTTACCCATGTCAGCTTTTGCTTATCGAAAAAGGCAGGGGATTTTGATAAACGATTTGGATCAAACATTTCAATCAATTGATCTTTTGAAAAGATTTCTTCTTCCCCAACCGGAGACCAACCTAGAAGTGCAATAAAGTTAAATAAAGCTTCTGGTAAATATCCTAATTCCTTATATTGTTCTATATATTGAATAATTGATTCATCACGTTTACTTAATTTTTTTCTGTTTTCATTGACTATTAATGTCATATGTCCATACACCGGTGGTTTCCAATCAAAAGCCTCATAGATCATTAATTGTTTCGGCGTATTAGATATATGGTCATCTCCACGAAGAACGTGTGAAATTTTCATTAAATAATCATCAATTGCGACAGCAAAGTTATAAGTTGGTGTACCATCATTTTTAACAATAACAAAATCACCAATGCCGTCGGACTCAAAAGATACGGTTCCTTTTACCATATCATTAAATGTGTATACCTTACCTTGAGGAACTTTAAATCGAATACTTGGTTTACGTCCTTCTTTTTCTAATCTTTCCTGCTCTTCTTTTGTTAAGTGTGAACATTTTCCAGAATAGCGTGGCATTTCACTTCTTGCAATTTGAGCTTCTCTTTCAGCTTCTAATTCTTCTTCTGTACAATAACATTTATAGGCTAATCCACGTTCTAATAAATCAGTGTAATATTTTTTGTAAATTTCATTTCGTTCGGATTGGCGATATGGTCCATATGGTCCTTCTTTATCTATACTTTCATCCCAATCGATTCCTAACCATTTTAAATATTTTAATTGACTTTCTTCTCCGCCTTCAATATTTCTTTTTTTGTCTGTATCCTCAATACGTATAACAAATTTACCGTTATTATTACGTGCAAATAAATAATTAAATAATGCCGTACGAGCGTTCCCGATATGTAAATGTCCTGTTGGGCTCGGTGCATAGCGCACTCTTATATCTGTTGACATATTTAATTCCTCCTAAACTTCGTCCTTCTGTCTGTTCTACTACTCTTTATTTTATGTTAAGTTTATTTGAGACTCAACTTACATCATTAATTTTGCTTCTGTAATAAAACAACGGCTTGGGCTGCTATCCCTTCTTCTCTTCCTACAAACCCTAGCTTTTCTGTAGTAGTTGCTTTAACATTTATTTGCTCTAAAGAACTTTGTAATATTTCTGATATTCGCTCTTTCATTTTAGGTATGTACGGTGCCATTTTAGGTCTTTGTGCAAGAATGGTACAATCTAGATTTACTAATTGATATCCTTCTTTTTGAATCATGTCCCATACTTGTCGTAATAGTATAGCAGAATCTGCATCTTTAAACATTGGATTGGTATCAGGAAAATGATAACCTATATCACCTTTTCCTATAGCTCCTAGACAAGCATCTGTGATCGCATGTAATAGTACATCCGCATCTGAATGCCCTAATAATCCTTTTTCATGTGGAATTGTCACACCGCCAATAATTAGCGGACGGTTTTCTGCAAACTGGTGTACATCAAAACCTTGACCTATACGGTACATAGCTTTCCCTCTTTCATATTTTTACTTCAAAATTTTATCAATAATTGCTTCTGCATGAGGTATATCTTCTGGAGTTGTAATTTTAATATTATCGTAATTTCCTTCTACAATATATACTTTTTCACCCAGTCTCTCCACTAAACTTGCATCGTCTGTTCCAATAAATCCTTCATTAAAAGCTGTTTCGTGAGCCTTTAATAGTAAGCTAGGTTGGAACGCTTGTGGGGTTTGTACTGACCATAAGGTTGACCGATCAATAGTCCTTTGCACGATTGAGTTACTAACTTGTTTAATTGTTTCTTTTACTGGGACTGCAACAATTACGGCACCTTTTTCTTCCGTTAAATTTACGATCTCATGAATTAAATCTTTTCTTACAAATGGCCTTGCCCCATCATGTACTAAAATAATTTGTTGATGTGAACAGACTTTTAATGCTTCGTAAACACTATGTTGCCGCTCTTGTCCCCCTCTTACAATTTTTTTCACTTTTGTAATGGAATAAACCTTTAATAGTCGTTCTATCAAGGGGATATCATGTTCGCTTGCAGCAATATAAATTCCGCTACAATTTTCATCTTCCTCAAAAATCTTTAGTGTATGTATAATAATTGGAATCTCCTTTAATTCAATTAAAAGTTTATTTTTACCTGCCCCCATTCTTTTACCTTGACCAGCTGCAGGAATAATAACTTCATAATTCATTTCATCTTTCCCCTGTCATCTTTATATCGTATTACAGTTTATCATTAATCAATTCCCACTATCAAACACTTTTACGTTTAAATCAATAATTATATTATCTCTACTAGAAAATGAAAAAACCCACCGTTGAAAGTGGGTAATGAACTTATTTTATAACGCCTTTTCTAACAACTTTGGTTTTGCAAAAATCATTCGACCAGCTGATGTTTGTAGAACACTTGTTACTAAAACTTCTATTTGTTTTCCAATAAAGTTTCGACCGTCTTCAACAACTATCATTGTTCCGTCATCAAGGTATGCAATTCCTTGATCTTGCTCTTTTCCATCTTTGATTACTTGTACAACCATTTCTTCACCAGGTAATACTACAGGTTTAACAGCATTGGCTAAATCGTTAATATTTAATACTGGTACATTTTGCAGTTCACAAACCTTATTTAAATTATAGTCATTTGTTACTACTGTACCATTTGTTAATTTTGCCAACTTCACTAATTTACTGTCGACCTCTTGCACATCATCAAAGTTTCCTTCATATATTTCAACCTTAATAGATAGTTCTTTTTGAATCCGATTTAAGATATCCAAGCCGCGTCTACCACGGTTCCTTTTCAAAATATCAGAAGAATCAGCAATATGTTGTAATTCTTCTAAGACAAAACGCGGTATAACAATGGTTCCTTCTAAAAACCCGGTTTGACAGATATCAGCAACACGACCGTCAATGATAACACTCGTATCAAGAATTTTTAATTGAGATCTTTCATTTTGTTCTTCTTCGGAAGCTTTCCGTTTATTAGCTCTGTTTGCTAAAGAAAACAAATTAACAAGTTCTTCCCTTTTTTTAAATCCTACTTGAAATCCTAAATAACCAAATAAAAGGATTAATATGATTGGGGTAACTTCATTCACTAATGGCACTTGTATGGAGCCAATAGCAAATCCAACTAGAAATGCTACTATCAATCCTATGACCAATCCTAATGTTCCAAAAACTAAATCTAAACTTGGAGCTTTAATTAGTGATTCTTCTATCCATTTAATAAAATTAACGACATAATCAACTGCCCAAAAAGTTATAAAATAAAATATAATAGCGCCTAAAATTGCTGTAGTATATGAATTATTTATAAGAATATGATCTTGTAAATGGATTAATTCAAAAATATCAGGTATTAAAAGTATTCCAAGCGCACCTCCGAAAATTAAAAAGCACACTTGAACAATCCTTCTTAACATACCTTCACCTCCTTTTATACATTATAAACAGAATTAAATATTTAAAACGTACAATTAATGATATTTTTATGAAAATAATAAACTTGAAATGATTTTGTTATATTAGAATAATATGGAAGTCTATATTTTTTATCCTTAAATTACCATTTTTATAAAAATAATGTCAATCCAGCTTTATCCCTATTTTATTTGAGTACTCACATAGATAATGCCAATTGCAGTGCTTCAGATATGGTTGAAACACCTATAAGTTCTATTTCAGAAGGAACCTTCCAACCATCTAAATTATTTTTGGGGATAAAAACTCTTTTAAAACCGAGTTTAGCCGCTTCTTGAACACGTTGGTCAATTCTTGAGACTCTTCTTATTTCACCCGTTAAGCCTACTTCCCCAATAAAACAATCCGTAGGCTTTGTTGGTTGATCCCTAAAACTAGATGCAATGCTTACGGCAATAGCTAAATCTATTGCGGGTTCATCTAATTTAACTCCTCCCGCAACCTTTAAATAGGCATCCTGATTCTGTAATAGCATACCTACCCTTTTTTCTAAAACAGCCATTAATAGTGAGACTCTATTATGGTCTATACCTGTAGCCATCCTCCTAGGATTTCCAAAGCTTGTCGGAGAAATTAATGCTTGAATCTCGACTAAAACAGGTCTAGTACCTTCCATAGCTGCGACAACTGTTGATCCTGATGCTCCTTTTGAACGTTCTTCTAAAAATATTTCAGAAGGATTTTTCACTTCTTCTAGACCAGTTTCCTTCATTTCAAAAATCCCAATTTCATTTGTAGATCCGAAACGATTTTTTACTGCTCGTAATATTCGAAATGTATGATGTCTTTCACCTTCAAAATATAAAACAGTATCTACCATGTGTTCCAATAACCTCGGACCTGCAATGGCCCCTTCTTTTGTCACATGTCCAACAATAAAAATAGGAATACCTTTTGATTTGGCAATTCTCATAAATTCACTCGTACATTCTCTCACTTGTGAAACTGAACCTGGCGCGGAAGTAATATCGGGGTGATATACAGTTTGAATGGAATCAACCACAACAAAATCAGGATTCATCTCTGAAATGGTATAATCGATATCTTGAAGATTTGTTTCGGAATACACGTATAATTGATTGGCAGCTATTCCTAATCGTTCGGCACGGAGTTTTGTTTGTTTTACCGATTCTTCACCGGAAACATAAAGTACTTTATATTGTTTAACCGCTAAATTTCCAGAGACCTGGAGTAAAATTGTTGATTTTCCAATCCCTGGATCTCCTCCTATTAATACAAGGGAACCTTTAACAATTCCTCCTCCTAACACCCTATTAAACTCAAGAAAGTCCGTCTCTATCCTAGGTTCTTGTTCTGCATTAACACTAGTAATGGGCATTGGAGAGCGTTCTTTTCCATTTAAATGAATAGAATGTGCAAAAGCACCTCTACGATTACCTTTTATTTCTGTTATTTCTTCGGTTAATGAATTCCAACTATTACACCCTGGACATTTTCCCATCCATTTAGGGGATTCATAGCCACATTCTTGGCAAATAAATTTAGACTTGATTTTTGCCATGTTGTTCTCCTTTTGAATGATAATAATTTAATTAATATATTCGTTTGATAATTAGAAAAAACCTTCATATTACGGAAATATTCATCCTGACCAAGAGGATGAATATTTCCGGCAACCTCTTTTATCCATTTTGGAAAATAGCAGTTTTTACTATAAATTCTCCATTTTCTACATCAATGATTACTTTTTGTCCCTTTAATACTGTCCCTTTTAATAATTCTTCGGAAAGTCGGTCTTCAATATGTTTTTGAATAGCTCGACGTAGTGGGCGAGCACCATACTCTAAATCATGTCCTTCTTCCACAATCTTCTCTTTAGCAGCATCTGTAAGTTCTAAGTAAATATCTTGTTCTTTTAATCGTTTGGAGACCTCTTCCGTCATTAAACTAATTATTTCTTTCAAATGTTTCTTTTCTAGTGAATGGAAAACAATAATTTCATCAATTCGGTTTAAAAACTCCGGACGGAAAGCTTTTTTCAATTCTTCCAAAACTTTCCCCTTCATGTCTTTATAATCTTGTTCTCCATCTTGCAAGTTAAATCCAACATATTTGTTTCGTTTTAATGAATCCGCTCCTACATTTGATGTCATTATGACAATGGTGTTACGGAAGTCAACCGTACGTCCTTTTGAATCCGTAAGTCTTCCATCTTCTAAAACTTGTAACAAGATGTTAAATACATCTGGATGAGCCTTTTCAATTTCATCTAATAATACCACTGAATAAGGTTTTCTTCTAACTTTTTCTGTTAATTGGCCTCCTTCTTCATAACCTACATATCCAGGAGGGGACCCAACCAATCTAGAAGTGGAATGCTTCTCCATATATTCAGACATATCGATGCGAATCATAGCATCTTCGTCTCCAAACATAGCATCTGCTAATGCACGTGCTAACTCTGTTTTACCTACTCCTGTTGGGCCTAGGAAAATAAATGATCCTATTGGACGTTTTGGATCTTTTAGTCCAGCTCTAGCACGTCTTACTGCTTTTGCTACGGCTTTAACAGCTTCTTCTTGTCCAATAACCCTTGAATGTAAGATTTTCTCTAAATTTAATAATTTTACGGTTTCTGATTCTGCTAATTTGTTTACAGGAATTCCGGTCCAATTTGAAACTACCGTAGCAATATCTTCAACAGTGACTTCATTATTTTCTTTGCCCTGTTTTTCTTTCCAGCTTCGTTTTGTCTCCTCTAATTGTTCCCTTAAACGTTGTTCTGCATCTCTCAGAGAAGCAGCTTTTTCGAATTCTTGGCTTTGTACAGCAGCATCTTTTTCTTTACGAATTTCCTCTAACTTTAATTCAAGTTCTTTTAAATTTGGAGGAGTTGCAAAGCTTCTTAAACGAACTTTAGAACCTGCTTCATCGATCAAATCTATAGCTTTATCTGGTAAAAATCGATCAGTGATATAACGATCTGATAATTTAACAGCGGCTTCTATTGCCTCATCCGTAAAAGATACTCGATGATGGGCTTCATAACGGTCTCTCAACCCTTTTAAAATTTGGATTGTTTCCTCTACGGTAGGTTCCTCAACAATAATTGGTTGAAATCTTCTTTCTAAAGCAGCATCTTTCTCAATATATTTACGATATTCATCTAAAGTTGTTGCTCCGATACATTGGAGTTCTCCCCTAGCTAAGGAAGGTTTTAAAATGTTTGAAGCATCAATTGCACCTTCTGCTCCACCTGCACCAATTAATGTATGAAGTTCATCAATAAATAGAATAATATTTCCAGCCTGGCGAATTTCATCCATTACTTTTTTTAATCGATCCTCAAATTCCCCTCGATATTTTGTCCCTGCTACTACTGTTCCCATATCTAATGTCATAACTCTTTTATCACGAAGGATCTCTGGTACTTCATTATTTACAATTTGTTGTGCAAGTCCTTCAGCAATAGCAGTTTTTCCTACTCCAGGCTCACCAATTAAAACAGGATTATTTTTCGTGCGGCGACTTAAAACCTCAATTACTCTCTCTATTTCTTTACTTCTTCCGATGACAGGATCTAAGCTTCCTTCTCGAGCAATAGCAGTTAAATCTCTAGCTAAACTATCGAGTGTAGGAGTATTAGCATGGGTGTTTGATCCACTTTGATGACCGTTCGCTTCATGACTGCCTAATAATTGGAGAACTTGTTGTCTTGCCTTGTTTAAACTTACTCCTAAATTGCTAAGTACTCTAGCAGCTACTCCTTCACCTTCACGAATTAAACCTAATAAAATATGCTCTGTCCCTACATATGAATGACCTAATTTTCTTGCTTCATCCATAGATAGTTCTATCACTTTTTTTGCTCTTGGCGTGTAATGAGGAGACTGAGTTGTTTCTTGTCCTCTACCGATTAATTTTTCTACTTCTTCTTGAATTTTTCCAGCATTCAATCCAATTCCAAATAAAGCTTTTGCCGCAATTCCTTCTCCTTCACGTACAAGACCAAGCAATATATGCTCTGTTCCAACATTGTTATGTCCAAGGCGAATGGCTTCTTCCTGTGCTAGAGCTAAAACTTTTTGAGCTCTTTCTGTAAAACGACCGAACATCATAACTTTCAACCTCCCGCAGAATCATTTTTTCCCATGTTTAATCTTTCTCGAATTAACGCTGCCCTTCTTACATCACGATCAAATGGTCGTAATGGTCCTCCAGCATATTGTTGTAAGAAACCTGGTTGGGTGATAATCATTAGTTCATTTAAAATATTTTTGGGAACATTTTTTATATATCCCATATCTATGCCTAATCTTACATCTGATAAACATCGAGCTGCCTCTTTCGATTCTATAATGCGACAATTTGCAAGAACACCATAAGATCTAAATACTCGGTCTTCTAATTGTACCCCTGAGGTTTTTGCTAATGCTTCACGAGCAGATCTCTCTTGTGAAATAATTTGAGTCACAACACCTGATAAATCCTCTACAATATCTACTTCTGACTTTCCTAAAGTGATTTGGTTGGAAATTTGAAAAATATTTCCTAAAGCTTCGCTACCTTCACCATATATTCCTCTTACGACAAACCCTAATTGATTAATGGCAGGAATTATTCGATTCATCTGCTGAGTCAAAACCAATCCTGGTAAGTGCATCATTACCGATGCTCTCATTCCTGTACCTACATTTGTTGGACAACTTGTTAAATATCCCCATTTTTCGTCATAAGCATAATCCAACTTCTGTTCTAAACGATTGTCTATATAATTTGCTAGCTCTAATGCTCGATCAAGTTGTAATCCAGGGTAAATACATTGAATTCGAATATGGTCTTCTTCGTTTATCATAATACTAACTTCTTCATTATTGGATAACAAACAACCACCGTTCGTTGAATCTTCAGCTAAATGTGGGCTAATTAAATGTTTTTCCACTAAAACACGTTTTTGTAGTGGTTGTAATTGATCCATTAATAACATCTCTAATTTTCCCGTAGACTCAATATACATATCTGAAAAATTCTGTTCTATCAAATTTATTATTTCTTTTGATTCTTCATTCGAATATATTGTTGGAAATGAATAATCTTTTAAGTTTCTTGCCAATCGAATACGAGAGCTTAAAACTATATCCGATTCGGGACCGTCAGCACTCATCCATGAACTCACTGCTGAATTAAAAAAGCGCTCAAATGACACTTTTTATTCCCCTCCCTGCTCGGCTAATTTTTGCTCGAGAACTCTAATTTCATCTCGAACATATGCTGCCTTTTCGAATTCTTCTTCTGCGATTAATTTCTGTAACATTAACTTTAATTCTTGAATTTGTTTTTTATAATGAATATTACCTCCTGTCCTAATTGGTACTTTGCCTTTATGTTCACTATTTCCGCTATGAAGCTTACGGAATATAGGAGTTAAGTGGTTTTTAAATGCACTATAACAATTAGAACAGCCAAATCTTCCTATCTTTACAAATTGAGGTAGCGTCATAGAGCATTTGCTGCATTGTACCAATTCTTCAGGTTGAAAAGTCTCCTTTGCTTGACTGAAAGTAGGATTCATATTTAGAAAACTTGCAAGTAAGTTATTAATGGAAAAAGCAGAATCTCCACTAAACATAAACATTTCGCCTTTTTCTTGCGCACAGTGTTCACATAAATGAACTTCTGTTTTTTCCCCATTTATTATTTTTGTAAAATGGAGCGTTGCAGGATTTTGATTGCACCTTTGACAAATCAAGTTATTCACCTCTCCCAATAGTTATTGGTATTTAAGGGTATTTAGCATTGCTCTTAGCATGACAGCTCTTAGTTCGTCCCTCCTAGGTAACTCAACATTAATTACCGACCGATCTATAACACTTTTCATGATTTTTGCTTCTCTTAATGTGATTACATTTTCTTCATAAAGTCGTTGGATAATTTGCTCAGCACTCATTTGGGATAAATGACTTTTTATTAGTGAAACTAATTGGTCAATCAAATGAGATTTATTATTTGTTTTTACTTTCATTATACGAATATATCCGCCGCCGCCACGCTTACTTTCCACTACATATCCATTTTCTATCGTAAATCGGGTATTGATAACATAATTTATTTGTGAAGGTACGCACTGAAATCTATCTGCGATCTCGCTTCTCTTAATTTCAACAATTTCTTTCTCACTCATTTCTAATACCTGCTTTAAATAATGTTCAATCAGATCCGATATATTCTTCAAGTGACATGCCTCCCCCACATTGACTTTGACTATCTTTGACTAAATTATACCGAAAGTTTACATGTTTTTGCAATTATAATAACTATCGTTTCCAATTTCACTATTTATCTATACTCAATGTTATTGATACTTTCTTGTTTAATGAGCGGAAATAAATTAATAAATATGGAAAAATTACAGTTCAATAAAATTCATATTTTTATCACTTGTAGGTTGCGGGTTCAAGTCCTGCAGCCAGCACCACGTAAATCATCTAAATATTAAACGAGAGCCATTAGCTCGGTCGGTAGAGAATCTGAAATACAATTCATATTGAAGTACTATATTTTTATATACAAAAAAGCAGCCCTTTAAGGCTGCCTTTTCCTTTTGCTTGGCAACGT
>NZ_JBYLHW010000090.1:0-8666 GCF_057747715.1 Bacillus sp. JST-5
CCCCGATTGAATATCGAGAAAAGACCGCAGCTTAATATACTCTTTTTTTCATTGTCTACTTGACAGGGTTATGTGCAAATATAGACTCTTAATATTTCCACCAATGATCAAACATCGTAGCTGGGAGATTTCGTTTATGTCTAGTGATGATATAACGTTTTTCGATTTCTTCAGCAGCTTCTTTTGAAACTTGCTTTCCTTCTAAATAATCATCGATTTCATCATACGATATACCAAGCTCTGTTTCATCTAATTGCTGTGGTTTTAAATCAAGTAAATCAGCCGTTGGTTTTTTCAAATATAAACGTTCATCCGCACCAAGTTCTTTTAATAAAAGTCGCCCTTGCCGCTTCGTTAATCCGGATAGAGGCAATAAGTCTGCTCCACCGTCTCCATATTTCGTGAAAAATCCCGTAACAGCTTCAGCAGCATGATCAGTGCCGATGACTAATAGATTATGTTGGCCACCGATAGCATATTGTGCAACCATTCGTATTCTTGCTTTAACATTCCCTTTATTGTAATCCGTTATCTTTTCATTCGTAGATTTTGCAAAGCTTTGTGAAAGAGCGTCTACCGATTCTTGAATGTTAAAAGTAATAACTTCATCTGGCTGAATAAATTTAAGAGCTAACTGTGCGTCATCTTCATCTAATTGAATATGATAAGGTAAGCGCACGGCAACAAATTTTACTTGATGTCCTTCATTTCTTAATTCTTCCACTGCTAATTGCGCCAGCCTTCCAGCAAGTGTTGAATCTTGTCCGCCACTAATTCCTAATACAAAACCTTTTGCTTTTGCCGAGAGTAAATATTCTTTCAAAAAATTGATTCGATTCCTAATTTCCTCTTTAGGGTCAATTTTGGATTTTACATTTAATTCTTTTATAATTTCTTCCTGTAGAGACACCCGTTTTTCCCCCTGTCCGTTTATATAAATGCTTATATATATTTATAACATTTCTTTTAAAGCAAGTATATCGGCTAAATATTCCCCAAATGACATCAGCAGTAATAGATCGATCAAAAAGGAATCATGGTAAAATGGTCAGCGTCGAAGATTTATCCGCTTTCTATTATATTGCCAGAAATCATTTTTCCTGATCTAATATCATTCGTT
Organism: Bacillus sp. JST-5; assembly: GCF_057747715.1. Lineage (NCBI taxonomy): Bacteria > Bacillati > Bacillota > Bacilli > Caryophanales > Bacillaceae > Bacillus > Bacillus sp. JST-5. The sequence continues at coordinate 1,121 of NZ_JBYLHW010000090.1, forward strand.
TAATTTTTCCTCTTACCTCTTCAATATTTTTCATTTTATTATCCCAGCATGCTTGACTTAAATCTACAGGATATTCTTCTGGCATTAAAGAACGTTTATATTCATCCCAAAGTAAATTTAGGTTTTCTTTAGCATATGCTTGTATTTCTTTTATGGATGGGAGATCATAAACTAATTTCCCATTTTCAAAAATTAAGTGATGCAACTCTTTCGCTTTAAAATTTGTAACAAACTTACTAATAAATGTATAAGTTGGGTGGAACATTTTTAATCTTTTTTCTTCTTGAGGATTTTCATGCTCAAGCGTAATATAATCACCTTCAGATTTGTTATTGGTCAAATTAATGATTCTAAATACTTTTTTCAGTCCAGGTGTTGTAACTTTTTCAGGGTTACCGCTTATTTTGATCGTATCAATCATCTGACCGTTTTCGTCTTCGATAGAAACCATTTTGTAGACGGCCCCTAATGCTGGTTGATCATATGCAGTAATTAATTTGGTCCCAATTCCCCAAATATCAATTTTCGCACCTTGGGCTTTTAAATTGATAATTGTTTCTTCATCTAAGTCATTAGAGGCAATGATTTTTGCATCTTTAAATCCTGCTTCGTCCAACATCTTTCTAGCTTCTTTAGACAAATACGCTAAATCTCCGCTATCGAGTCGTATGCCTATGAAGTTAATTTTGTCTCCTAATTCTTTTGCTACTCGTATAGCATTAGGTACACCTGATTTTAAAGTGTCGTATGTGTCAACTAAAAATACGCAATTTTTGTGTCTTCTCGCGTATTTATGAAATGCGGTATATTCGTCTCGGTACGCTTGCACCATCGCATGCGCGTGTGTTCCAACGACAGGAATTCCAAATATTTTTCCTGCACGTACATTGGATGTAGACTCAAATCCACCGATATATGCAGCACGTGCACCCCAAAGGGCTGCATCCATTTCATGAGCTCTACGAGATCCAAATTCCATTGCTACTTCATCTTTGACTACTTGCTTAATACGAGCTGCCTTTGTTGCTATTAATGTTTGATAGTTCACAATGTTTAAGATAGCTGTTTCAACCAATTGGGCTTCTGCAAGAGGAGCTTCAATTCGCATGATTGGTTCATTTCCAAAGACAAGCTCTCCCTCTCTCATTGAACGAACTGTACCTGAAAAACGTAACCCTTTTAAATATTCTAGGAAATCTTCCTTGTATCCTAGCTCTTCTCTTAAATATTGAATATCACTTTCAGAGAACCTAAAGTCTTTCAAATATTGGATAACCTTTTCAAGCCCAGCAAATATACCGAATCCGTTATTGAACGGAAGTTTTCTAAAAAAAACTTCGAATACCGCCTTCCGATTATGAATATTGTCCTCCCAATATGTTTCTGCCATATTTATTTGATATAAGTCGGTATGTAAAGCCCAACTATCATCTTTATAGGTATTCATTTTCTTTACCTCCAGTAATACATCCATTAAAACAGAAATGGGAATTCGTTATGCCCTTCAATCACTCATTTTTTAGTTTACCATAAAGCAAAAATGTTACTATCTAATTCTCTAGATTTTTCAATAATTTTAATTAACAGATTATTAATAAGAGCAATCTTTTTTAGCATCCAAAATTATTAACATATGTCTTAATGGGATAAAAGAAATCAATAGGAAAGACAAGAAGGAAAGAATAGAGGATGATCATATTCGTACTAAAAATTGACGAATAAACGAAGGTGGAAAATGATTTTGCGAATAGGGAAATTATGATACACTTCAGTTAAAAAATTCAGACAATTATAGAGATGTGCATAATTTAATGGGGTGAAGTTGATGAATTGGTTGAAAAATTTGTCTGCTCTAGTTTCGATTAGCATCATAACATATTTAATTTTTCAAACATCTAAGTTTAGTAAGGATTTAAAAAATGCCATTAATGCTGATAGAAGTTTATCAAAGAATTTTGTATATAAATGGGAAAGAAAAATCAAAAGAGTAGTACTATTGACAATTTTAGCTTCTATATTTGGAATCATAGCTGTTATGATGTCTTATTAATACAGAGCTATAAAAACAGAAAAGAGGGAAATCTAATTTCCTTTTGTTTGGCTCAGTATGGGCCAATCTAAATTCTTATAAGAGGAGTGCAAGAAGAATAATTTGAGAGTTTGGTTCTCCACTTCAACAGTAATTTGGACTCATTTATTTTATTGCTCAGTGAAAAGCGAATGCAATTATGGACAAATTATGCTCTCCTAAAAGGAACATTAACAATGTATAACAATAAACTTAATAAATTAGAAAAAAGGATAAATATTACATCCATCCTTTTTCTTTAAACTTTTTAATAGCCTCAACTCGATTAGATACTTCCAATTTATCGAATATAACTGAAATATAATTTCTCACCGTACCATACGTAAGATGAAGAGTTTTTGCAATTTCTTGCGTACTTTTTCCTTCAGCAATTAAATGTAACACTTGAGTTTCTCTTTCTGTTAAAGGGTTTGTCTCTTCATATGCTTGGTCAATTAACTCAGGTGCATAAATACGATGACCTTTCATAATCAAGCGTATAGAATTGGCCAACTCTTCACTTGGACTATCTTTCAGTAAGTATCCACTCACTTTGGCTCGACGTGCTCTCTCAAAGTAACCAGTCCGTGCAAACGTTGTTAAAATAATTACTTTACAAGGTAAATCCATCATTTCTTCAGCAGCATCCAAACCGCTCTTAATTGGCATTTCAATATCCATTATACATACATCCGGTTTTAACTCTTTGACCAGTCGTACTGCTTCTTCACCGTTCTCGGCTTTTCCTATCACTTTTATATCTTCTTCTAAATCTAATAGTGAGCCGAGCGCTCCGAGCAACATTTTTTGATCTTCTGCAATTACAATTTTTATCATCATTTCCTCCCTATGAACTTTGGTTTAATACGTTAGGAACTTTTATCGTAATAGTTGTACCATTTTCAGATGACCATTGACATTCACCGTTTACGAATTCAAGCCGTTCTTGTATCCCCATTAATCCGTGTCCTTTTAATGATTGCTTATCCTCTGTTATCCCTACACCATTATCTGAAACTTCGAGAACAAACTCATTTTGATGTTCCTGTATATGAATGGTGCACAATGTTGCCTGACTATGTTTCACAACGTTCGTAACGGCTTCTCTTAAACACATACTTAACACATGTTCGATAAACGCAGGGGCCGAGTGTAAATTCTTTTCACCACGAATCATTACTTCTATATTTGCTGCCTGTAACAGTTGTTGAACGTATTCAAGCTCTTCGTTTAATTTTTTTCCTCTCATGTTAGAAAGCATTTCGCGCACTTCTTTTAATGCTAATCTTGCAGTATGATGAATATCTGCTATCTCTTTTTTTGCTTGACTCAGATCTCTATCTAACAATTTACCAGCTAGATCACTCTTTAAACCGATTAACGACAACTTTTGACCTAGTGTATCATGTAAGTCTCTTGCGATTCTTTGACGTTCCTCATAAACCATTAATTGAGAAATACGTTTATTAGCATCTGATAATTGTTCCTCTAATTTAATCCTTTTTATCCTGTTATATGTACTTATAGGAAGTAAAATAACTCCCAAAATTGTAATCATAATAAACGGTAATTGTGAAAAAAACAAATCTTTTTGGGTGAAGAAACTCAATGAAGCAGCTAATGTTGATGTGACTAAATGGATAACATATAAAGATATAAAGCCGCCTTTATGTTGAACATTCCCAATATAAAACGCAATGAATAATGAAAAATATACATAGCCGTAAAAGATCGACATACCTATACTAATCAGCATCATAACTGATACACATACATATAGAAGTGGACCATTGGATAAAAACGATAAAAGATAGGCAATAAAAAACAAAACAATTAATACTATACCTAGGATAATCTCCATTGGTGAAGTAGAGACGAAGATAAAATAAAAAGGTAATAGACTAAAAATCATCCAAACATAAATACTCAAGCTCAAATTTCTTGGAAAAAGGTTAAACCAATTTTTCATAACAATGTCCTTTCCAATTGTATTGAATCATTATACCACTTTTTATATAAGAAAAAACCATTCTAAAAGAACGGTTTTCTCTAAACATTATATTAGTGGTTGTTTACCGGTACATTAGATGTTTTTTTTCGTAGAAGCGGCTTAACGTCTTTAAAAGTTACAAAAGTCTTATTTTTTTCATCATATAGTTTAAAACGAATGGATTTTAAACTAGATCCAATGGTTATAGTTGTTGCTTGCTGAAGCGGCGGGGTCGACTCATGAACATTTTCAAGATAATAATTCGGTACTTTCGGACTTAAATGATGAACGTGATGATAACCAATATTGCCGGTTACCCATTGTAAAATTTTAGGTAGTTTGTAGTAAGAACTTCCATCAATGGCGGCTTTTACATAGTCCCAATCATTTTCATCTTCAAAATACGAATCTTCAAATTGATGCTGAACATAAAATAACCAAATTCCTAAAGCTCCTGCTGTGAACATAATCGGTAATTGAACGAGGAGAAATTTTTCCCAACCGAGAAAGTAAATAAGAAGTGAATAAATAGTAAGAATTGATACATTTGTTAAATACGTATTACGTCTTTCCTTTTTCCGAGCATCTTTTCTATTCAAACGGTTCGTTACTAGGAAAAGATACAGCGGTCCTAATCCAAACATAACTAACGGATTACGATATAAGCGATATTGCAATCGTTCTAATTTTGATACTCGAGTGTATTCTTCTACAGTCATTACCCATACATCACCAGTTCCCCTTTTATTTAAATTACCACTCGTTGCATGATGAATGTTATGTTCTCTTTTCCATTTTCTATAAGGGAACATTGTAATAATGCCGGTAATTGTTCCAACGATGTCATTCCACCTTTTATTAGCGAAAAACGAACCGTGACAAGCATCATGAAATATGATGAAGATTCGGATAACAAAACCTGCAGCTATTATAGATAGAACAAGAGATAACCAAATGGAGACGGAAAGAGCTTGATATGAAAAGAACCATAATAGAAAAAATGGGGGGATTGTATTGATTAACTGCCAAACACTTGTTTTCGTATCAGACTTTTCATAAGGCCGAATTTGTTTTTTTAGTTGCACAAGTTTTTCTTTAGCCATAGTAGCCTCCTAATAATACTTTATTAATTATAGAATAGACGTATTTTTCCAATATAAACAGTAATGAATGTAAGGTTTTTCATATGACATTTGTCATAAAACATTAAAATTCACCATTAAACACACAAAAAAAAGAGTTTGACTACCCAAACTCTTCACTTTAGTCATAATAGATTGATTTGTAAGTGTGAAATGAGATTCTTATTTTTTTAAATAATGAGCTTTAGCCCGACGAATATAAGTAATACTCGAAAAATGGTTATGACTGTATGATCCCTTAAACGGGCATTTAATCTAGCCCCGAGCCACCCGCCAATCCATGCACCAGGAACAAGGGCGATTGTCCATAACCAATTAACATTTCCATAGACAATATGAGTTGTTGAGCCGACAATAGATGAAAGAAAAACTAGGAACATTGATGTTGCAACAGCTACCGGCGGTGGAAAACGAAATAACAGTAACATAAACGGGACCATTAATGATCCTCCTCCTATACCGAAAAGACCAGATAAAGTGCCGACTAAGAAAGAAAAACCAATGGCTATTGGTAAATGAAATGAGTAATGATGCATTTTACCACTTTCATCTATGTAATATCGAGAAATAGGAAAAATTGTTTCTAATGGCTTCATATATTTTTTTACATGTAAAAAGATAGAAATAATAATAATCAAAACTCCAAACATTATTTCAAATATATTTCCATCTACTTTTTTATTTAACCATGCACCTATTATTGCTCCAGGTCCACTCCCGATAAAAAAGGTTAGTCCTGCAATGAAATCAACTTTTTTCTGTTTTAAATAACTTAAAGTAGAAGATAAGCCAGTAAAAATTAGGATGAATACGGATGTTCCAACAACCATTTGAGTTGTAAAATCATGAAGTATTTCCGTATATGAACCTATAAAAAGGAGAGACGGTACAATGATAATCCCTCCGCCTAAACCTACTAAACTTCCTATCATCCCTCCAATAAGCCCAATAGTAAATAGAATAATCCAAATCATCTCATTCACTCCATATAAAATCATGAAATTAACTTCTATTCTTTCTATACAAAAGTTCAATTATCGTGTTCGAGTTCGAAATTTCTTTCAAAAATTTATATTATTACTAATTTGATAATTATTTTTTCAATACTCCTTTATATTTTAGTAGTAAAACATAATAAAAGATAATTTTTTTGTTAAAAAAGGTTGGATGAGCCTAAATATTATCAGGTCGTTTTAGATTAGAGAAAACCGATCATATTAAAGGGATAAAATTATTTTCTCCATGATACACAAAAAAGTCCCTTCCTTTTTATTTAAGGTAGGGACTCATCTTTAATTTTGCTTTTCCAATGCTAATTTTAAGCCAAAGCCAATTAAGACAATTCCAGTTGCTTTATCTAAAACATTTTGTACCTTAGCTGACATTAACCATTCCCGTAAATAATTGATGAAGAATACATAAACAAAAAACCATGTAATAGATAAAAATGTATAAATACACCCCATGGTTATTAGCTGAATGGTTACATTTGAACCTTCTGTAACAAATTGAGGTAAGAAAGTCAAAAAGAACATTGCCACTTTAGGATTTAATACGTTTGACAATAAACCTTGCCGAAATGCCGATTGATTTTTTCTAATTTCATGATTCTTATTGTTATTTGCTTGATTGTCCCGCTTGATAAATGATGATATTCCAAGATAAATTAAATAAATCGCTCCTAAATACTTAACGATTTCAAAAGCTACAGCTGACTTCATTAGAATTGCGGATAATCCAAATGCTGCTGCTAGCGTATGCACCAATGAACCGCAGGTAATGCCTAATGCTATTTGATAACCACTTGCTCGACCGTCAGCAATTGTCCTTTTTGTAATTAAAGCGGTATCAATTCCTGGACTCATAACAACAAATAAAGATAGAAGGAAAAACGTAAACAAATCACTCATTACATCCCCTCCAAAATGAAAGGAAATTATTTTAAAGTGTATCATGAATAAAAGAAAGTAGTAAGTAGTTTTTGAAAATTCTTTTTATTTTATTATATTCATATATTTAAAGTGCTTGGATGTCTAGAAATTAGTTCAATTTTTTTCTAAGATTCCTATTATAAAAGATGTTTTATATTAAAAAATAAAAGTCCCAAAAGTAATATTTAAGGACTTTTTTATAGAAAATTGATACATTTACTACAGAATTATCTTTTTCTTAATAGTAATTAATCCATCAATAAGTAAACATATAAATGCTACCCAATGAAGCATCATGCCAATACCAGGTATGACACCAACTGTACTTGCAATGATACTGGAATGTCAACACAAAACTGTACATATTTTTTAAGGAAAGTAATTGATTCAAGGAGTTTTATATAAAACATTTATT
>NZ_JBYLHW010000091.1:0-8283 GCF_057747715.1 Bacillus sp. JST-5
ATAAGGAAACAGAGCGAATGGAAAAACTCATTGTTTTCTCCATTCGCTCTGTTTTTATGGACTTTTTAGACAAGCCCACCAAATATTTTGTTTTTTTACCTGTCTACTTGACAGGGAGCAGTTCATAAGATTGGGTAGAAGGTGTTTTTTTATTTACGAAATTGTTTCTTTGGCATGGGATTTTCTGCTTAAACAGTAGAACATAGATGGTCGCACACGAAAATGAGAATTTCTCCAAGTTCATGCGCGTGGCACGCTCCAGCGCTCACGAAAACGAAATTTTCCCAGTGCATGTGCGTGGCGGGCTACTGCTCTTACGAAAGCTAACATTTAATCCGATTATAAAGGGAGCAAGAAATTTAGCGAAAACCTACTAACAACCTATACAGCTATCAATTGCCGAGTTTACGGCGCTTCATCCGTTTCTCCCTTCGTGCCGGTGCTGTTTCAAACAAATGCTTTTCTTCCTCCGACTCCGGAATCACTTTTGGCACTTTAATCGGCTTACCCTGTTCATCAACGGCTACCATCGTTAAGAAGGCCTCCGTAGTTAATTTTTCATGCGCATGTAAAAAGTTTTCCGCCGAGACTTTAACATACACTTCCATCGAAGTCCTTGGTGTACGTTACAAAGGCTTCAAGTGTCAAAGCATCGCCAACCTTTGCTGCAGACAAAAAGCTAACCGAGTCAATCGAAACGGTAACGACAATCGCATTAGCGTGCTTCATAGCCGATAATGCCGCTACTTCATCGATATAAGCAAGAATTTTCCCTCCGAAAATGGTATCGATATGATTCGTGTCCGGGGGCAGAACTAACCGTGTTTGAATGACCCTCGATTCTTTGACTGTTTTTCTTTGCAACAATAAGCTCCTTTCCGATAACCCTATCATAAATCATCGAAACCGTTCAATTCGCTTGTCTTCGTGTAAGTTCGCGACTTCTGTTCAAAAAAGTCCGTCTTCGTGCTATCGAAATTATCGACATAAGCTTTAATCCATTTCATCGGATTTTCAGTATATCCTTCATATAGCTCACTTAACCCCATCATACGCAACATTTTATTTGCGCGGTATTTAACATAACCCGCCATTTCCATTAAGTCAATTCCTTTTACGTCCTTTAATACATAATTTGACCATTCTATTTCTAAATCTACAGATTGTCGGAACGTATCATAAACCCAGTTGATAAATGATTCATTATTGAGCTCTTTATTTTCTGCCAATGTCGCTCTAAATAACTCGGTCATAAATCTGCCATGTTCTAATTCGTCACGGTTGATGTAACTAATCATCGTCGATGTGCCAACCATTTTATTATTACGTGCTAAGTTGTAAAAGAATGCGAATCCAGAGTAGAAAAACATTCCTTCAAGCAAGATTGAAAATACAATTGTCTTGACGATGTTTTCAATTGTTGGTTGATCAACAAATTTGTTATATTGTTCCATGATTGCTTCATTTCTTTTTAATAAAACTGTATCTTTTCGACCGAACTCGAACGATTCATTTTGCTCACTGAGCGATACGACAGAAGAAAGTACGTAAGAATATGATTCATTATGGACCGCTTCTTGTTGTGCAATGACCGCCATTATCGATTGCACAGACGGATCTGTCGCATAAAGTGATAGAAGTAGCGCTGTTCTCGTTTGAGGTGCATCTAACGTCGATAATAAACCGATGATTTTCAAATATGCATCTTTCTCTTCATCAGTCAATGTTGGGAATTGTTTCACATCACTTGCCATATTGATTTCATCCGCTTGCCAATAGTTCCCGACTAAACGTTTATACATTTTATACCAATGGGGATATGCAATATTATTCCAATTTAATATACCGCTTGATTCACCACCGAAAAGTCCTGTAGATTTAATAGGGAATTTCGGCTCTAACGTTTTTGCTTTTTGTAATATCTTCGTCATCAGTTAACACCCTTTCCACCCATTTTTCGATCTTTTTTTCTTGTTCTCCACGTGGGGACTGTTCTATTTTTAATCCTTCCCATTTACTTTCATAAAAAGTGACGAGTTTATCCACTGCCCGACAAAAAAGCTCATCTCCACCAAACTGCGTATCACCTGAGCCGAACACTGCAACATTTGGCGGTTTATAGCCGATTTCTAAAATAAAATCTTTCACTTCATCTGGTGTACTTCCTAAATCCCACGTAAAAGTGCCGAGAAATATATAATCGTATGATGAGATGTTTGGAAAATGGTAATTGTAACCTATTTCATACATTTCGACATCATGCTTCTTACGTTCTAATATTCTTTTTATAATAAATGCAATTTCTTCCGTATTTCCACTATATGATAAATACGCGATTAAAGATCTCATGCATGACACCACTCACATTCTTCAACATCACTAGAAGTGGAGCGAACGTAGTAAGTCGTCTTCAATCCTTCTTTCCAGGCTTGTAAATGTAAATCTAACAATACTGATGCACGAATCGTATTTGGTACGTAAATGTTAAATGAAATACTTTGATCAATGTGTTTTTGCCTTACCGCATTTTGTCGAACAGACCATCTTTGATCAACAATGTAAGCAGATCTTCGATAAATATCGTATGTTCGATAGTTTAAATCTGGAGCAGTAACAGGTATTTTAAAGTCTTTCTTTTCTTCATAATAAAATGGTTTAAAAACTGGATCGATGCTCGCAGTTGAACCAGCAATGATCGCCGTTGATGAATTTGGAGCTACTGCGAGCAAATAGCCATTTCTTATCCCGTGTTGTTGCACATCTGATTTTAATTTAACCCATTCCTCACTTTGATAGCCTCTTTCATTAAAATAAGCACCTGTCGCCCATTTGCTACCCGGAAACAGCGGATAATGTCCTTTTTTTCTACTTAATTCCATGCTCGCTTTGATCGTCAAATAAGCGATTTTTTCATATAATTCATCTGCATATTGAACAGCTTCCTCGGATTCCCAATGAATCCCTTTTAACGCTAATAAATGGTGCCAACCGAATGTTCCTAACCCAATTGCTCGATATTTTTTATTCGTTAGCTGTGCTTGTTTAACTGGTAAAGTATTAATATCGATGACATTATCGAGCATTCTTACTTGAATCGGTATTAACCGTTCCAATACACCATCAGAGACAGCCCGTCCGAGATTGATCGAACTTAAATTACAAACAACTAAATCACCTGGCTTATATTTTTTTACGACAATTTCATCATGTTCCACAAACTGTTCGATTAATTCTGTCGGTGATTGGTTTTGTGTGATTTCAGTACATAAATTCGAACAATAAATGATTCCAGCATGAGCATTGTTATTTTTCCGATTTACTTCATCACGGTAAAACATAAAAGGCGTACCAGTTTCTAATTGCGAAATCATAATTCGTTTCATAATCTCGATAGCGGGAACCTTCTTTTTGGAAAGTCGTTCATTCTCGATACATTGTAAATATTTTTTTCGCCAACTGCCGTTACCTTTTTCTTCATCGTAAAAATCTTCTAACGAAAAACCCATTACCTCTCTTACCTCGTGTGGATCGAATAAATACCAGTCTCCGCGTTTTTCCACTTGTTCCATAAAGTAATCCGGGATGCAGACACCTAGAAAAATATCATGTGCACGCATTCGCTCGTCTCCGTTGTTTAATCTTAAATCTAAAAATGGTTCGATATCTATATGCCATACATCTAAGTAGACTGCGATTGCACCTTTTCTCGTTCCCAATTGATCGACACTGACTGCAGTGTTATTTAATTGACGAATCCACGGAACGACGCCACTTGACATTCCTTTAAACCCTTTAATTGCGCTCCCTCTACCTCGAACTTTTCCCATATATACACCGATCCCACCACCATGTTTCGACAGATGAGCGACATCGGTATTGACGTCATAAATCGACTGTAAACTGTCGTCCACCGTATCGATAAAACAACTAGATAATTGACCATATGTCTTTCCAGCATTCGTTAACGTCGGTGTTGCAACCGTCATATATAAATTGCTTAATGCCCAATATGCTTCTAACACAAGGTCTGTTCTTTTACCTTCATCTTCATCTTGCATTAAATGCATCGCAATGATCATCCATCGTTCTTGGGGTAATTCATATACATTTTTCTCATAATCGGTCGCTAAATATCTTGTCGCCAACGTGTGTAGAGCCAAATAGTTGAACAAAAGATCTCTTTTCGGAGAGATTTGTTCCCCGAAGAACTTCACTTCTTCTTTTGTATACTTCTTTAGTAAGTTTTCAGTGTATATTCCCTTTCTCGTCAACATGTCGATTAACTCGTAAAAGTCACCGTATTTCTCTGACGGTTCATAGTTACGATTTCTTGCCGCTTCACGATACAAAGTATGTAAATAGATTCGGCTGGCAAAAAATGACCAATTTGGATTTGCTTCATCGATATTTTCCAATGCATTATTGATGAGCACGTTTGTTATTTCTTCAACACTCATATTTTCCGAAATTTGCCGTCGACATTTTTCCTTATACTCTTCCAAATCGAGTTCTAAACCTTTATTTGCTTCCACAAGAAGCTTATCCATCAGCTGTTTCTTGATAATCGTTGTCATTTTGCATCCTCCATTACTTTTATTGAAAATGAAAAAACCGTTTATCCGAAACGAGGGATAAACGGTTGAAAGACAATAATCGGCTATTAGTGCATCGTTTACAAACACAATGCACTAGTACGTCTCGCACCGTTTCATAATCCCTCACCCCGGAGATTTGAAACTTCGTTAAAAGGCAGGTCTCCTGACTCATGTGTATCCTACTCGAAACCTTCCCATACCGTCTGCAAAACATTTACAAACGAGTACAGTGGTATATTTCTTTCGACACATTTACAGTTGCGGGGGCAGTTTCAGCTTTGCACTGAATTCCCTTTTAAGGCGCACATTGCGCCACCTAATCAACTATATATAGTATTTGGTTTTTATTTTTTTCAATATATTGATTATAAACCTATCATAAAAATTTTAAGAATACAATAGGAAAGTGGCTATCCATTCGTGCAAAAAATGACGAAATGTAAATAGGGGCTACTGAACAACTAAAAAATGCTGACCTGATAAGGCATTGAATTGTTTTTTCAACTATAATATTACTTACGATCAGTTCTTAGATGAAATTTATATTCCTTATTATGAAACGGAAGTAAGTGAAAGTACCTTTTATGCACGAACCAATGTTTTCAACATTATTAGAAATCGTTTTAAAGGAAAACGAATTAGAGAAATTTCTGTTCAAGACGTCCACTTTTTTAGAACGTGGTTATTATCTAAAAAGGGGCGAATTATTCTCAAAGTTATGCTAGTTTAGTTTTTGGTACATTCAGGCGTTCTTTAGATTATGCTGTTACGATGGAGTATTTGGAGTACAATATTTCAATGAAAGTAAAAGCAATTTCTAAAGGAAAGTTTATACCTGAATATTGGACTAAAAATGATTTTGAACGTGTTATTTCTCAAATTTATATTGAGGATTATTATGAACATTTATGTTTCGTGATGTTATGGGTCTATTTTATGACAGGCTTACGTGTGAATGAAGGTACAGCTCTCCATTGGAGAGATATAGACTTCAAAAACAAAAGAATGAGAGTCTATCATAATTTGTTTTTTAAAAATAGAAATGATTGGAAAAGAAATAATTACACGAAAACAGTAGATGGTAGGCGTGTTATTAGTTTAGATGATGATACGGTAAAAATCTTAAAGGATTGGAAAAAGCGTCAAGCTAAAGTCGGTAAAATAGATTTTGTTCTTTCATATGATGGTTCTCCTATGGGGAAATCAACTATAGCTAGAATAATTAATCGGTATGCTAAACTTGCAGGAGTTCATCCAATTCCAGCAAAGGGTCTAAGACATTCACACGCAAGTTATTTGATAAACGAATTTAATGTTTCTGTATTAATTTTATCTAAACGAATGGGTCATTCCTCACCAGAAATTACTTTAAAACATTATTCTCATATGTGGTCGGGTCTTGATGAAACGATTGCAGATGAGATGACAGGTAATATTAAGATTCAAACAGCTGAAGAAAAGAAATTTGCATTTAATGGTAATCAAGCTATTAAGTATAATGTTCCAAAAGATGAATAGAAGTATTATCCCCACCAAAAACCGATGACCTGCTCACAAAGCCTTGTGTATCAATGGGTTTGATGGCGGATGTTACTATTGAGTGGGAGTAATAACCATAAAATCCGAACATTACAAAAAATTTTTTAAAAATGTTCGGATTTTTATTGACGTAGGACTTTTTAACTGTTATTATGAAATTGAACTTAATATTAATTATACCATTACTCGTATAATGTTGGGGATATGGCCCAAGAGTTTCTACCAAGCTACCGTAAATGGCTTGACTACGAGGTAATGTGTAAATATTGGGGAGTCTGAATTTTCCCCGTTATTTCCACGTACCTTAGCCAAAGTCCCGAAATATGTATTTTCGGGACTTTTTATGTTTGTTTGGTTGAAACAAAAATTCGGAAATAAATAGGGGGAAAAACGAGTGAAAAAGTATTTTCAATTTGAAGAGCTTGGCACGAATTATCGTCGTGAATTTATCGGTGGGTTAACAACGTTTTTATCAATGGCATATATTTTAGCTGTTAACCCTGCAATGCTATCTCTAAGTGACATTCCAGACTTACCTTCTGAGATGAGAATGGATGTAGGTGCTGTATTTGTTGCGACTGCACTTGCTGCAGCAGTGGGAACATTATTAATGGGATTGTTAGCCAAATATCCAGTAGCGCTAGCTCCTGGGATGGGATTAAACGCTTTCTTCTCATTCTCAGTAGTTTTAGGTATGGGAGTGCCTTGGCAACACGCATTAGCAGGGGTTCTATGTTCAGGTATTATTTTCATAATTCTTTCTATTTCAGGTATTCGTGAAATCATTATTAATGCCATACCAGCCGAATTGAAATATGCTGTAAGTGCCGGTATTGGTTTGTTTATTACATTTGTTGGATTACAAGGTTCTGGTATCATCGTAAATGATGATGCGACATTAGTTTCTCTTGGTGACTTGACAGACCCAAATGTTTTACTAGCTGTTTTTGGTATTGTTGTTACAGTTATTCTATTAGCGGTAGGAGTTAAATCAGGTATTTTTGTTGGGATGGTTATTACTGCAGTAGCAGGAATGATGACAAATTTAATTGATGCTCCTTCAAAAATTGTTGATTCTGTCCCAAGTATTGCGCCAACATTTGGAGCGGCATTTGGTGCGTTTAGTGATCCTGAATTTTTTACTGTAAATATGTTAACGGTGATCTTAACGTTTTTATTTGTCGATTTCTTTGACACTGCAGGAACATTAGTTGGTGTAGCTAATCAAGCAGGATTAATGAAAGATAACAAGCTTCCTAGAGCTGGTAGAGCATTATTAGCAGATTCAAGCGCGACTGTTGTTGGTGCGGTTTTAGGTACGTCTACAACTACTTCATATATTGAATCATCTTCAGGAGTTGCAGCTGGTGCTAGAACAGGTTTTGCATCAGTCGTGACAGCAGGATTATTTTTGATTGCATTATTTTTCTCACCGTTATTATCTGTTGTAACATCTGCAGTAACTGCTCCAGCACTAATTATCGTTGGAGTATTAATGGTAGCATCATTAGGAAAGATAGACTGGACAAAATTTGAAATTGCTGTACCTGCTTTCTTAACAATCATATCAATGCCTCTTACTTATAGTATTGCAACTGGTATTGCTATTGGATTTGTATTCTATCCTATTACAATGATTGTTAAAGGAAATGTAAAAGCGATACATCCGATCATGTACTTCTTGTTTATAGTATTTATTGTGTTCCTTGCTTATAATCCAGTTTAACATTAAAAAAGGTTATTCCCTATGAATAAAGGGAGTAGCCTTTTTTTATTTTCGATATTTATACAGATTAATTAATTGACGCAATTATCTATTGATGATATGATTCTAATACTTTGTTGAAAAGAAATTTTGTTATTTAATGAAATATACTTGACGTTTTTGATAGTGATTTGTTATATTATTATAGTTGGTGTTTGCGAAGAACTGGTAATTATCATGAATTAAATACCATTGATATTTTATTTCTTCTTTGATAAAATATATTTGTCGCTAAATGAAGGACACCACAATTTGAACCTTGAAAACTGAACAAAACAAAGCGTCTAAAGAAACATGCTAGTCAATCATTTTGAGCAATCAAACTACTTATTGGAGAGTTTGATCCTGGCTCAGGACGAACGCTGGCGGCGTGCCTAATACATG
>NZ_JBYLHW010000092.1:0-7661 GCF_057747715.1 Bacillus sp. JST-5
AGGATTCACTTTATGTTACGGTCTGCTGATTTGCTCGCACTCTCCAAGAGAGTTACTTTGTCACAGGGCTTCAACCTTAGGATTTCTCCACCAGTTGCCTGTCAGCTACCGAGCGTCTTGGCACTTACTCGGGTTGGACTTGCACCAACTAGCAGATAACAGCTTAGCTGGGCACGCTCAAATAAAAAAACCTTCTCATCCCAGAAGGGACGAGAAGGTATTCCCGCGGTACCACCCTAATAAACCGTTTGGAAAATTTCAACGGTTCACTCAGCATTCGTATCGTGAATGAGACGCCTTACCTACTTATTCGTTCAGTTCGGAACTCAAGGGTGATTTTCCAATTCTATCATCTATCGGGCTTCCACCATCCCCGACTCGCTGAAAGATGATAAAAGAATTGTACTCTCCCTATCATCGTTTCATACTATTTATTTTTAAAGAAATTATATGTTAAAAAGTTCTTAAACGTCAAGTTAATACGTCTTCTTCTTTTTCTTCAATTGATTTTAATTCACTCGTATCTACTTCATATCCCATTAATTGATCCCAGTCATCATTATTTAACATGTCTAATTGAGCTTCAATTAACATTTTAAATCGATTTCTAAATACTTTTGATTGTTTCTTTAAATCTTCAATTTCCAATGCAATCTTTCTTGCTTTAGATAATGCTTCATTAACGATGCGATCTGCATTTTTTTCCGCTTCTTTTATAATCAATTTTGCTTCTTTTTGAGCATTCCTTTTCACTTCTTCAGCAGCTTCTTGAGCTACTACGATTGATTTATTCAATGTCTCTTCAATATTGTTAAAATGTCCTAATCTTTCTTGCATGTCCCGGAGTTTTTCTTCCAATTCCTTTTTTTCACGAATCACCATTTCGTAATCTTTAATTACTTGGTCTAAAAACTCATTAACTTCGTCTTCATCATAACCTCTAAATCCTCGACTAAATTCTTTATTATGTATATCTAACGGCGTTAACGGCATGAAGGCCACCTCCAAAAATATGTCTCTGTTCATATTATACTATGTTTCGACAGATTGTGAGAAAATCCTTCTAAAATATCATCATTTTTGTTTTCCAACCTTGATTTTCCATTTGTCTTTTTTTGTTTTTTCTCCGATTTCTAATAACTTTATTCGTCCAATTCCTCTAGCTGATATTAAGTCTCCTTCCTGTAATTCAAATGACGGCTGTTCAATTATTCGGAAATTGACTTTCACTAATCCTTGTTGAATAAGAATTTGTGCTTTTTGTCTCGATAATTTACTTGAATGAGATAAAATAGCATCTAGTCTTAAAGAAGGAGTAGTAAAGTTAAATTCCTCCCAATCATTCAATATTTTAATCGCTTCTGCAAACGGCTTCTCAATTAACGAAATTTTCACTTTTCCAACGCTTTGAAGATTCATTTGAACATAGGAAGCAATTTCTTTGGCAACATAAAATTGAACAACGTCTTCATGAATCAGGATATCTCCAAACTTACCTCTTTTTATACCGAGAGACATCAACGAACCTAATACTTGGGGGTGAGTGATAGTTGTAAATTTCGTTGGGTATTTTATTTCAAACAATGCAATTTCAAAATCTTCTTCTGAGAGAGAAAGGTAATCAGGACATAAAATCATACGCTTTCTTTCTGTATTAGGTTGGCCACCAAAAAATTTTATGATCATTTCGTCTTGTTGACCTATGACTGACTTTGCAATCATTTGCTCACGCGGATCAAGAAAATCTGTCAGTTTCATGGAATAACTTTGAAGCACATATTCTTTCCAATTTAGTACTTGATCAATAAATTCTTTTTCTTCTGGACGAAAATGTTGATATATAGACATGTAAGGAAACTCCTTTTTTACATGATGAAACAACAAAAGGAACCTGTTGGCTCCTTTATCTTGTTAATATAAAAGCATTATAAATAACTGTTGTAAACCGATTTTAGCCAAATGTAATACAAATAAAGCAACAATTGGAGATATATCAATCATACCAATAGGTGGTATAAATCTTCTAAACGGTTCTAAATACGGTTCCACTATACGTCCAAGAAAATAGCCGATTGGCGTCTCTCTAGAATTAGGAAACCATGACATAAAAACATAGATAATCACTGCAATTGAATAAAGATTTAATATAGTTGACAAAACGTCATATAATAGGCCCATCGTCTTACATTACCACCTCGTGTCATCAAAATTTTGATCGTGAATATAATCTGAAATATTTCCTGATACTTCAACATTATCTGGCGTGCATAAGAAGATATTCGTACCTACACGCTGAATATCACCACCAATAGCATAAACAGTGCCGCTTAAAAAGTCTACAATTCTCTTCGCTTGATCATGAGGGATTTGTTGTAGATTAATAACAACTGCTTTCCGACTTTTTAAATGGTCGGCAATCTCTTGAGCATCAGAATATACTCTCGGCTCAAATAGAACGACTTTAGAAGCTCCACCGGATGAGGAAGAAATATTTTGCTTTTGTATACTTTGAAAACTTACGACATTTTGTTTTCCACTATTCGTCCGTGTCATTGGTTGTTCATGTGCGTCCTCAATCATTTCATCTTCATAGTCATCATCAAGAAAAAACCATGTCTTAAACTTAGATTTTAACCCCATTTTTTGCCACCTCCTAAATTCTCTCGCCGACAAGAGCACTTCCAATGCGGATCATAGTAGCACCTTCTTCAATGGCAATTTCGTAATCGTTACTCATTCCCATGGAAAGCTCATGGCATGGAGCATGTTCAAGTTTTAATTCTTGTACTTGCAATTGGATTTCTTTCAATTTTTTAAAACAATCTCTAATGATCATATAATTATTCGTATAAGGAGCCATTGTCATTAAACCAACGACTTGAATATTGTCATACATTTCTAATTGTTTAATAAAAGGAATAACTTCTATTGGTGATAATCCATGTTTGGTTTCTTCCTCTGATGTATTAACTTGGACAAAACATTTTATTTTTCTCTTTGCCCTCTTATGTATTTCTTTCGCTAAACTCATGCGATCTAACGAATGAATATATTCTACATGATTAATAATATTTTTTACTTTTCTAGATTGCAGAGTTCCAATAAAATGCCATACCGGCTTGTCTCCTAAAATTTCTATTTTTTTGAGCAATTCATCATCACGGTTTTCTCCAAGATGAACAATTCCCGCCTCGATGGCTTCTTTTGCTCTTGAAACGGAAACATATTTCGTTACAGCAATAACAGTTATTTCTTCTTCACTTCGCTGTACTCTTTCACATGCATTGCGAATTTTTCGGGAAATTTCTGCATAGTTTTCTAAAACAGACACGATTCTGTTATTCCCCCTTCCAGCCAATAAACGCCATCATTCTTCCCGTTTTCCCATTATCTCTACGATGAGAATAAAAAAAGGATGATTGACAACTTGTACATAGGGAAGATATTTTAATATTTTCTTTCGGAATACCTTCTTGGATTAAAAGCTCATAATTTAATGCTTTCAAATCCAACGCATATTGTCCTTTTGAAATTTTATCATAAACATATGTCTTTTGATTATTGATTAATTTATCTACTTCTTTAATAACTCTGTCATCAACAATATAACATGAACGACATATCGAAGGACCAATCACTACTTCAATTTCACTTCTGGATACACCTTTATGGGAAAAAGAACGAATCATCTCTTTAGAAATTTGTAAAACAGTACCTTTCCATCCCGCATGTGCAATTCCAACTACATGAGATTTTGGAGCAAAAAAATAAATCGGGACACAGTCGGCAAAACATAACGTTAATAAGATTTCCTTATGATCCGTTATCATGCCGTCGATTCCTTCCAATGCACTTTCATAATCCGTTGCACCCATATTGCAGTTTTGATCGGTAATCATTGCGACAACATTATGGTGAATTTGCTTAGCTCCTACCCATTGATGAATCGGTACATTCAATTTTTCTGCAAGGTATAGCCGATTACTTTTCACATCTTCTAATTGATCTCCTACATGAAATCCCATATTGAGTGTCGAATATTCTTCTTTTGAAAAACCTCCAATTTTTGTTGTAAATCCTACGACTAAATAAGGATCGAGTTGAGTCCAATCTGGAATCGTAAAATATTCTTTCTCTTTTTGAATAAACGGCTCGTTCATAAATTCTCCCTCAATCATGAAGCATGTTCCAAAAACTTAATAATAGTTTACCATATCCTTTTTATTTCGTCATATTCAATTAAGAACCCTCTATTTGAAGATTCACATCTGTTTTCCATTTTACTAAAATGACGTCTTGACCAATTTTTAAAATATTTTTCCAAGGAATCACTAGCTCTTCGTCTCTATTAAAAAATTGAAAAACTTTATGATTTCCGTAAATAATGATGGCATCTATTTGACCTGTTTGAACATTTATTTCGAAATCACCAATACTCCCAAGTTTACTTCCATCTATAACATTAATAACATCTTTCGCTTGAAATTCTGTTATATTCACAATATTCAACCTCCCTATTATTACTATATGAGGTTTTCCAAACATTTCATGATGATAAAAAAAGATTCAGGCTAAAATAACCTGAATCTTTTACTGGATGTTTTTATTCATATGTTTAATGGCTGCTTTTTCCAATCTTGAAACTTGAGCTTGTGAAATTCCAATCTCTTGAGCCACTTCCATTTGCGTTTTTCCTTGGAAAAACCGTTTTTTGAGTATTAATTTTTCTCTTTCATTAAGTCTTCGAAGTCCTTCTTTCAATGCAATTTCTTCAATCCAAGTAGAGTCTTTACTTTTTTCATCACTTATTTGATCCATAACAAATATTGGATCCCCACCATCGTTGTAAATTGGTTCAAATAATGACACAGGATCTTGAATCGCATCGAGCGCAAAGACAATTTCTTCATGTGGCACACCTAGTTCTTTGGCAATCTCTTCCGCTGTAGGTTCTCTAGAAGTCATGCTCATTAATCGTTCTCGAACTTGAAGTGCTTTATATGCAATATCTCTTAAAGATCTCGATACTCGAATTGGGTTATTATCTCGTAAATACCGACGTATTTCTCCTATGATCATTGGAACAGCATACGTTGAAAATTTAACATTTTGACTTAGATCAAAATTATCTATCGATTTCATAAGTCCGATACATCCTACTTGAAATAAATCATCGACATACTCTCCTCTGTTATTAAATCGTTGAATGACACTTAACACAAGGCGTAAATTACCGTTGACAAGTTTTTCCCTTGCTGACAAATCTCCTTCTTGCATCTTCTTAAATAATTCTCGCATTTCTTCATTCGTCAGCACAGGAAGCTTTGAGGTATCGACTCCGCAAATTTCTACTTTATTTCTTGTCAATGAAATTCCCTCCTTATAGGAGCTACTGTACAAAGTTAAGTATCTCCTCAGGAGGGAAAAATATGCATGACGCTTTTACCGCTAAAAAATACTCAAACCGTGTAAAAGATTGTCAAATAAAGGTTTTTATATAATAAAATTCTAAAAAAATTTTTTTATTTTTCACTTTAATAAAATAAGTTCTCCTCACACCATTTTGTTAAATTCTTTTCTCAATCGTTTAATGATTCTTTTTTCTAGTCGTGAAATGTATGACTGAGAAATTCCTAACATATCTGCTACATCCTTTTGTGTTTTTTCTTCTCCTCCTAGTAAGCCGAAGCGTAATTCCATAATCTGTTTTTCTCTATCAGATAGCGTATGCAAAGCTTTCATTAGCAATTTTCGATCGATACTAGCTTCCAAATCTTTCGTAATAATATCATCTTCTGTTCCAAGAACGTCTGATAACAATAATTCATTACCGTCCCAATCAATATTTAACGGTTCATCAAAGGAAACTTCTGAACGGATTTTATTATTTCTCCTTAAATACATTAATATTTCATTCTCAATACAACGAGAGGCATATGTCGCCAACTTTATTTTCTTTTCTGGATTAAACGTGTTGACAGCTTTAATCAATCCGATTGTACCTATACTGATTAAATCTTCAATATTAATTCCAGTGTTTTCGAATTTACGAGCTATATAAACAACTAATCGCAAGTTTCTTTCTATTAACATCGATCTTGCCGTTTTATCGCCATTTGGTAACTTTTTTAGTAGTACTTCCTCTTCTTCTTTTGTAAGTGGCGGTGGAAGAGCTTCACTGCCTCCTATGTAAAAAATTTCATCAGATTTTAATCCTAATGTGATTAATAACTTATACCAGTAGTAGGTTAAACGGAATTTCCATTTTTTCATGGATGCTCCTCCTTGCTTTGATTAATTTTTCATTTTTGAAATAAAAGTGGTTTTTTTGACGAAGATTTCCTACAATGGAGTCCATTCTATTTTGAGGATAATTGTTTGTATGTCATGATACTTTTGCAGTTGGATGACGACTCACCATTTTAGGATGAATGATACAGTCAAACGTATCATCTTCAGATAGCTTTTGATTAACAAAAGCTACAAGGATAGACGTCACAACGCTTTTCAAACCTTTTTTTTCAATCGTTACTTCCTTCACTTTTAAACATGGCAATAACTTGTGATTCTGCCCTACAACTTTATAAGGAACAATCGAAATTTTATTTATCCATTCATCGGGGATTTGAGATCCGTTCCAAATTTTTTCTGGATCTTCAAAAATATGAACTAATGATTCTGGAAGAAGATGCGAAACTTTCGACAATGAAACGATCATCACTGGCTTTTTAGAAATTGGGTCATATAATTGATTCCCGCTATCTATTAAACCCTTTAATTGAATTTGATTATTTTCTATGGAAAATGAAACTTGCACAAGCTGATCGTACTGAATTGTTGCCATTTCCCATCGATCAAAAGTTTTTCTTGAAAAATGCCAAGCAATTGGGAACCCGATCATTACAAATAGCCAACTAATCGGATCTCCTAAGCCATACACATTGGATAGGTAAAGCGAACTTGATAAGTCTAAATTAAATTGGAGAAAATAATGGGCGCCAATCAAGGCTCCACCGATGAAAAACGTACACAAATAAAAAACCATGAGATTTGTCATAAAAAAACGGAGTCTTTTAAAACCATAAGCAGCATAAACCATAATGAGTGAGACTAAAAACTTTATGAATGGATGGGATACAAAATGCCTTAATTCTGTAATAGAAAATAATATTATAAGAGAACCAATAAATCCCCCGATAATAATCCTTCTCTTTTTTATTGAACGACCTAATATAAGCCCAGTTAGATAAAGGAGAAGTGTGTCAAACAGCAAATTTAATAGCCATATAATATCCAAATATACGGTCAATACATCCTCTCCTTTCATTATTAAAATCTGACAAACTATGATATGAAGTAGTATATCGTATTCTCCTATTAAAAGTGTGTCACTTCCTGTAATGAAAATAGGGGAGATTTTTTGTTAAAACTTCGGATATTGTAGAATGATATATAATAGTTGAAATTCATAAATTTTTTATAGACAAACAAAAGATTGAGAAAAGAAGAAGAAATGGAGATGGTATAAACGGAAAATAGAAGATATCGATTCTTCGTGTTTGGAAGCAACAAATGAGATTTTTTGTAGAGTAGAAAACTGATTTCAAAGGGACAGCTCATGCTGTCTCTTTTACTCTCAGCTTCCCCTCATCAAACCGTAC
>NZ_JBYLHW010000093.1:0-7520 GCF_057747715.1 Bacillus sp. JST-5
AGGTACGAGCTGTTGTTGACTTATCGCAAGGGAGAGAGGTCATCGTTCACTAGGCGTTCGTGCCGCAGCTGGACATAAGAAAAGCGGAGGCGAGCGTTTAGTGGCGAACGAACGGGAGGCACTCCTGCACTGAGATAAAGGAAACACAGCGAGGTACGAGCTGATGTTGACTTATCGTAGGGGAAGGAGTGAGTCGTTCGCAAGCCACTGCGAGCCGAGCTAGACAATAGAAAAGCGAAGGCACATCTAGAACGCCGTATGAACGGGAGGGCCTCTTGCACTGAGATAAAGGAAACACAGCGAGGAAACGAGCTGATGTTGACTTATCGCAAGGGAGAGAGGTCATCGTTCACTAGGCGTTCGTGCCGTAGATAGAAATGTATAAATTATTTCTTACAATGTTTTCCTAGGGATTTTATAAAAACTTCCAGTTGCATGAGCAATTAATGTCCCATCTTCTCTAAAAGCTTGACCTTCCACTACAATTATTTTCTTTCCTTTGTGAATCATTTTCGCGATGCATTTTAACTCTCTACCTGACCCTTTAGCTAGGAAATGAATATGCATTTCGCTTGTTACTACTGCATAATCGCTCCCAGCTTGTTTGGCAGCAAGCGTACCCATTGTTGAATCTAACACTGTCATTGTTACTCCACCGTGTGCAATTTTTAACGAATTGTCTGTTAATGGTGTAAGTGGGATAGTTACCTCATATGTATGTTCATTTTGTTTTCTATCCATATGGAAAATAGCACCTATGTATGTACCATTGATTCCTTCTTGTTTCTTTTTCAATCCTGACAACATTTGCTCTAGTACTATTAAATCTTCTTCATTACTGTTTTGAAGAACATCTTCAAATAGCCCTTTTAGTTTCTCCTTCATGTGTCTTTCTCTCCTTCGTACCTTGTCATTCCATATTCTATCATTATTGAAAAGTGAAAAAAATGAAAAAGAATAGAAAAAACGTTGCCATTTTCTAATGAAAACATAATGTATTATAGGTAAATATTTAGAGGTGAAGGGAAATGGGAAAGGATAAGCTTCATCCAAGCGTAAAAAAATTTAAACAATTCGTTGCCAACCACCCACATGTATTAGAAGAAGTTAAAAGAGGAGAAAAAACGCTTCAAGAATTATTTGAGGAATGGTACATTCTTGGGGAAGATGATCCAAAATGGAACGTAAATCATCAATCTGAAAAAAAATCAAAAGATGAATCGAATGACGATGGAAAATTAAATGATATTATTGGTAGCGTTTTATCTGCAGTAAAAAATATAGATATACAACAATTGCAAAAACATATTGGGACGGCACAACAATTCATCACGTCTCTTCAAGAAATAATTCAACAATTTCAAGGAAATCAACAAACCTCAAATAAAAATAGCCATCCTTTGTTTTCTTTTAGAAAGGATTAAGGAGGTTTTGACTTGAGAACGGAAGTGATTCAATATATACGATCAAAACCGAATCTCCACCAATTCATTCGGGAAGAACCTAAATGGTACAGAATATTAAGTAGAAATCCTCATGAAATTAAACGAATGGAATATGAGGCAAAAAAATATTATAAACAAACCATTCCAGATCGCATGGAGCAAATCGTAAACGGTATTCAAATGGCACAAATGATGATGAGTATGTTCCAAGTAATGAACAATCAATCATAAATCTTTATTGAAATTTATTTTTTAATATGCCTAAAGAAATTAGCTAAATGATAATCTAAAAGGATTGGTGTATGCCGATCCTTTTTGTATTTTTTTGGAAGT
Organism: Bacillus sp. JST-5; assembly: GCF_057747715.1. NCBI lineage: Bacteria > Bacillati > Bacillota > Bacilli > Caryophanales > Bacillaceae > Bacillus > Bacillus sp. JST-5. Next base: position 1,779 of record NZ_JBYLHW010000093.1, read on the forward strand.
TTAACAAAGCCCATGTAATCAAATTTCTACATAAGCAATTTTATTTTCATTATTTATACTTTCTGACTAAAACATTATAGATTGGAACAACCTATTAAAAAGGTAACAAAAGGGGGGCATACGATGAAAAAATTTTTGCTTATCTTCATGGTCATTATTCTTATCGGTTGTTCTAAACAAATACCAGAACCTGACGTTCAAAAGGAGAAAAAAGAGTCCATTGATCCAATACAAATGGAGTATAAAAAAGCCATTCCGACGCTTTCTTTTCGTCATTCTAAAACGACGTTTGACGTATATTATTCCATAAAGAATAAAGATCTACTCATTGATTGTTATATCCCTTCAGTTACTTTTAACAAAAATATAAAAGGAAACGATGATGTTGCCAAAATTGTTGCCTACGTCAATGGGAAAAATCATTCAGTCTATCATTCTCCAGCATTTATCATTTCAAATTTACAAAAGGGAACAAATAAAATAACATTGGAAGTTCATACATCAGGAAAAAAAGAAAGATTGACAAAAGAGTTTATTGTAACGATTCCTTAATGATTAGCCTCCATCATATATTCATGGTAAAATAGGAATTGGAGGTGAGCTTTTTGCTTGCTACTATGGAGCAGTTAGAAATATTAAGTCAATCAGAAGAACTAGCACGGATGATTATCGACAGTGAAATCGTTGAACAATATATACTAGCTCGAAAAAAAATGCTTTCCAATAAAGAAACACAAAAAAAGATTCAACATTTTGTCCAATTAAAAGAACTTTATGAAGATGTGCAGCGTTATGGCAAATACCATCCTGATTATAAAGAAATTATGACAAAAGTGCGTCTTGCTAAAAGAGAGATGGATTTAGACGACAATGTTGCTGAATTTCGTAGAGCAGAAAATGATTTACAAACATTATTAGATGAAATCAGTTTAATTATCGGAAAATCAGTTTCAGAACATGTAAAAGTCCCAACAGGGAACCCATTTTTTGAGTCTAGTTGCAGTGGTGGATGTGGATCCGGCGGAAGTTGTGGATGTTCCACTCATTAATTTTTATATCGAATGCAATCGATACAATTATTTCCACAACAAAACATTTTTTCTTGAGGGACGAAAAAACGGTGACGAAATACGAACATTTCGTTATCGTTTCTTACATACACCGTTCGAAAACTTAATCGTCTACCTTTAATGGCTTGTCGGGAACAAGCATGAATATCTTTAATAATCATCGTTTCTGAAGATAGGCTACTTTTGATATAAAGAAAAGGAATACCTGCTATTTTTTTATATTCAGCTTGTTGTACATGAGATACTTGATTAAGACAATGTAAAAAAGAGTTCCAAATATTTTGTAAATCCATGCTTATCACCCAACTTTAATACTAGCCAATGTTTCATCTATTGATTATAATATTTTTTATAAATTCTGAAGATTAGGTGGATTTTTATGTTACGTCAAAGACAAGGATTAATTATTTGGTTATATTCACTAAAACAAGCAAAAGCTTTAAGAAAATATGGGAATATTCACTATGTATCAAAAAAATTAAAATATGTAGTATTATATTGTGATGCAGATGAAATTGATGATCTTACAGAGAAGATTTCTTCTTATTCTTTTGTGAAAAAAGTAGAGCCGTCTTATCGGCCATTTGTAAAAACCGAGTATGAAAATTCTAAACCGGATAAAGCGAAAGAGTACGATTATAAAATGGGGTTTTAAAAAAACGGATGAAGACTGTTATAATCATTCTTCATCCGTTTTTTGTTTAATGAATTTATCTTTGCTCATTTGAGATAATCAACAACAGCTCGTACCTCTCTGTGTTTCCTTTATCTCAGTGCAGGAGGCCCTCCCGTTCATACGGCGTTCTCTTGTGCCTCCGCTTTTCTATTGTCTAGCTCGGCTCGCAGTGGCTAGCGAACGACCCACTCCTTCCCCTACGATAAGTCAACAACAGCTCGTACCTCGCTGTGTTTCCTTTATCTCAGTTCAGGAGTGCCTCCCGTTCGTACGCCACTAGGCGCTAGCCTCCGCTTTTCTATGTCCAGCTGCGGCACGAACGCCTAGTGAACGATGACCTCTCTCCCTTGCGATAAGTCAACAACAGCTCGTACCTCGCTGTGTTTCCTTTATCTCAGTTCAGGAGTGTCTCCCGTTCGTTCGCCACTAGGCGCTCGCCTCCGCTTTTCTATGTCCAGCTGCGGCACGAACGCCTAGTGAACGATGACCTCTCTCCCTTGCGATAAGTCAACAACAGCTCGTACCTCGCTGTGTTTCCTTTATCTCAGTTCAGGAGTGTCTCCCGTTCGTTCGCCACTAGGCGCTCGCCTCCGCTTTTCTTATGTCAATGGGGGGATGTAGCGGTTCATTCGCAAGATTCCTATTAGATGTTGGTAGTATAGTTCTTTTTCATGGAAAAATGTTGAAGGTTTCACATCTAATTCAATAATTGGTTTATTTAATTGTTCGGATAAATTGACAAACATATCATAGCGTTTATTTTTTGTTATATGTGGATATGGAATTCCTTCTCGGCAAATGTAAATCGGTTGAAATTTCCCTTCTCCGCTAGGGGCTAATACGATTGCCAATGATGTAGCAGGTTTTCCTTTTACTTCAGTATGAAAAGCCATTAAGTGCATCACTCGGTCTTTATTTCTTAGTCCAATTTCTATTAATTCATATATATCCGAGTAACCTTCTCCTAATTCAATAAATTTTTGAATCATCTTCTCACCCCTATCCTCAAGTGTTCCATCCCTACTTTAACATGAATGATCTCATTTGTCTTGTCCGTAAATGTCGAATATTCCGTGAACTATCTGTAAAATTGTAAAACTTTCTGTTATTGTTTAAGTAATAACATTTACTCAACAAATGAGGAGTATTGCTTATGAATAATCGTTTAGGTGGAGCATTAATAACATTACTTTCGTTTACGATTTTCGGTATATTAATTTGGCAATGGAATGTTTATGAAAAACAAGCGGCAAGAAATTTAAAACAAGAACATGTATTTCAACATTTTACGATTCATCATAACGAAAAAAGCATCTATGTTTCTCAAACGATAAGCGAATTAAAAGGAGAAAAATACACTTTGCATATACCGGAAGGAATAACAAAAGTTAGTTGTATGGATCAGAAAAAAGGGTCCGAATGTTTAAATGTAAAACCTGAAAATGGACAAATTCATATTCGCTACAATCTCCCTAAACAACATGATACATATGTTTTCTTAAATCATTGGTATATAACGTTAGAAAAAGTGGATGTTCAACATACTACAATTGATATTATTGAGTCAAGTGCCAATAGAGGTATATGGGTTTCAAACATGAATTTACTATCTCAAAATTCCGAAAAATTAATAGATTACTATTTTTTTGAATATGATGGACAACCTACGAATCTTTATTGGCAAAAATCTCCTTTGAACAGGTATCAGTGGAAAAATGGGACGGTCATCTATTCAGAAACTGCTATCAAAGAGAAAGAATTATTTCTAGAGAATGATTTTACATTCACTCGCCATCCAGCATTAGTTTTAACAAAGTTAAATAGCTTCATACAGTCTGATTCTATTATTGTTTTTCCACTTCAAGACGATTTGGAAAAGGTTAAGTTTGATATATTAAGTTCTATGGTATGGGCTGAGTTTTTATATAAAGAACATGATGCTCAAAAACATGCCCAAGTTATTGCAGCGTTAATGATTGAAACGATGCCTACCGATCCTCATGCGAAACGAATGTATCAAGAATTAACGAAACAATTAGATGAAAAAACAAGAATGGAATTTTTAAATCAATTATTTTCAAAAGAAAACTTGGACGGAAAGGTAGGAAACCTAGATGATTTATTGGGAAGGATTATGGGATTAAAGACGTCCTTTTTTACAGATAATAGGGGAAAAAGTTTCATCCCATTAATGTTTTATAAAGAATTTGACATACATATCGGTCAAGAAAAATTAAAAAATGAAAAAATTTATTATGATGGCAATAATTCTTACTTTTCATTTCAAAAGGTTATGAAATCGCTAGGGTATAAATTTGAAAAAATGAGTGATACAGATCTCTATATCTCCAATTCGTATAAATCATACCGATTTTATCTAGATCAGAACATATTTATCTTAAATGAAGAAGAATACGGATTATATGAAAATCCATTTAAAGTAATTAATGACGATATATATATTAGGGAGGATTGGCTTAAAAAAATTTTCCGATTGCAAATTATTGAAGATGAAGATCGTGTAAAAATATTATAAAAAAATAACCCTGCAACGAACATGTGCAGGGTCCTTCTAACTCCAATAAGGAGTGAAGGCAAAGGGAGAGGAGAAACCGGAGGAAGAACTTATGGGGAAACGTAAGTCTTCTCCGCGGTTGGCAACAACATCACCGTAATGGATGTTGTCATTTACATTATGACCATTTGATTCACTCTTATACATTTTTTTAATTTTTTCTTTCCATTTTGACAAAAGTAGAGGAAATAAAAGAGATATGTTAGGATATTTGTGAACGCTTTAATCCATAATATTGTGGTGATTTGATGAGAGTAATTTCAGGTATAAGAAAAGGGAAGCAGTTAAAAGCTGTTCCTGGATTTAATACAAGACCTACAACAGATAAAGTAAAAGAAGCGATTTTTAATATGATTGGTCCTTATTTTGACGGTGGAATGGGACTTGACTTATTTGCCGGAAGTGGTGGTCTAGGTATTGAAGGCTTAAGCAGAGGTTTGGATAAGGTAATTTTTATCGATCAGGATGCTAAAGCCATTCATACTGTTCGGACAAATTTAGAAATATGTTCTTTTTTAGAACAAGCGGAAATTTATAAAAATGACTCTATTCGTGCATTGCAAATTTTAGGTAAAAGGGAATTAAAATTTGATGTGATCTGGATGGATCCACCATATAAAAAGAAACTATTAGATAATCTATTGGTAACAGTTCAAAACAAAGGCTTACTGAAAGAAGATGGGGTCATTGTTTATGAACATGATGCAAATGATGAAATACCGGAATATGTAGGGGATTTGCATCGAGTAAAACAAAATCATTATGGCATCATCGGTATTTCCATTTTTTCTTATGACCTAAATAAGGAGGATTAATATGCAAAAAATTGCTGTATGCCCAGGAAGTTTTGACCCCATAACTAATGGTCATTTAGACATTATTTCACGCGGTGCGAAAGTGTTTGACCTAGTGCATGTTGTAGTGCTTAATAATTCTTCGAAAAAACCTTTATTTTCAGTCGAAGAAAGAAAAGAACTTATAGAAAAAGTGACCTCACATATCCCAAATGTGAAAGTTGATGCCTATCAAGGACTGTTAGTTGACTATGCGAAAAGTGTCAATGCAAAAGCGATTATTCGGGGATTACGAGCGGTTAGTGATTTTGAATATGAAATGCAAATTACATCGATGAACCGAATCTTAAATGAAGAGATTGAAACATTTTTTATCATGACAAATAATCAATATTCATTCTTAAGTTCTAGCATTGTTAAGGAAGTTGCAAAATATAATGGAGACATTAAAGATTTAGTACCTAAAGATGTAGAGATTGCATTGAAAGAAAAATTTTTACAAAAAAAATTTTAACTAAAAGAGGCTCTTTTGAAGTTTTCAAAGAGCCTCTCAGACTGTCGACAAACCCCAACTCAAATGCTTCATTTGAGTTGGGGTTTGTCTTTTTTTGCTCATCATTTTCTAAG
>NZ_JBYLHW010000094.1:0-7351 GCF_057747715.1 Bacillus sp. JST-5
GGATTGTGGCATTAGCCCACAACTTCCTGAAAGTAGCCGGCATCCGCCAGCTACTTTCAGATAAAAATCGAAAAAATATAAAAGCAAGTGGAGAGAAACGAATTGTTTTTCTCCACTTGCTTCATTTTAGGGACTTATCGGACAGCCCCTAAATCGTCCTAATGTACATGGAATGGAATTGTTGTCAACTTCAACTTAAAGAGCGAAAAACACGATAACCAATTTTTTGTCCATATTGTATGTTTAAATCATAATGTTTTTGTATGATTGCAATGAATAATGGATGGTGAAATTCATAATCAAATTCTTGATCTTCACTTGATTGTTCCGTTTGATTTTGAAGTTCTTCCCAAACCGTCCGTTTATATAAAATTTCCGTCCGCTTAAAGCCAGCTTCACGAAAATTCTTTAACCAATCTTGTTCTGACAATAATTCTTTCATATGATAAAATTGCAACAATTCTTCTTTTTCAACTTTTGTAAGAGGATGTTCTTCTGTCATATCAATGGTAATGAGAATACCATTTGGTTTTAACACACGTCTATACTCTTTAAGACTTTTTTGCACGTCTGTAAAGGCTGTGACTGATTCAGCGATAATAATATCAAATTCTCTTTCTTTAAATGGAATTTGTTCAGAGCTCCCTTTTACTAAAAGAATAGGAAGTTTTTCTCTTATGAATCGTTCCTTAGCTTTTTTTAACATCACCGGATGTATATCCATGGCATATACTTGTGCATGATATGTCTTTGCAAGATACGCAGACGTTTGTCCTGTCCCACAGCCAACGTCAAGAATTTTCATGTTTTTACTGATATTTTCTTTTGCCATTATTTTCTTAGTTAATGCCAGCCCTCCCGGATGTGCACCACCAACACCAAAATGAGCTAGGGCATCTGAGTATGAATAAATCAATATTTTCCCCTCCAAAGATTAGTACAATATCATATGTCATTACCATGGAGTTGGAGACTCTCTAACATGAAAGAGATACATTGAAATAATGGGTATGATTAAATTTTTATCTTTTAAAATTAAAACCTATGATACACAAACTTATGTAATTGATATCGGTAAAAAAATGTACCCAGCTTAAGAAAACAGGATAGTAAAAACAAGAATTCAAATGACTGTGAGGAATTATTAAATGAAAGATCAAATTTTCTAGATGGAAACCCCATCATGAATGGATTGCCTGAATAGATCTGGAGAAAAGACTCTTTACTTCCAAAATGATATCTCTGCAAAAGTGTTAAATCTAAAACAACTATTAGAAGATAAAGAAGTCTATGAGCAAATTGGACGAAAAACAAGACATAAGGACATAGAAAGTAAAAAGATACTTCGACAAATTATTAATGGCATAAAATATTAATTTTTTAGATCATAGCGTATTTTTCAATTTATCAGTAAAACTAAGTATCTATTAACGTCCTATAAAAAATTAAGAAGGGGACTAAACCCTTCTCTTTCATATTGGACGTTCTAAAGATAATAAATCATCTTCTAAACTAAAAATTTTCAATTCAACCATTAGCTTGGCATCATGGACTCCTTGGTTATAAAAATATGGTCCAATTTCTTGCGTAATAAAATCAAGAAAGTTTCCCGCTGCTAGCTCACCAATTTCTTCTGAACATTCTTCATGAAAAAATTCTTTAATTCTTTCTATTATTTCCTCTTTCTCTTTTTTCTGTAATGAAATATTCATTGTCCACCTCGTTTTACTTATCCAAAAGACCGTATTTTTTTTGAAATCTTTCTAAAATATTCATCCAACTTGTACCAAATAAAAATAAAAAGAATGCATTGCTTAATGCGTGAGATAAATCAAAGAAGAAACTTGCACTATAATACGCGATGACTTCAGCCCAGTGGAAATCTTGCAAAATTCCAATTACAAACCATAAATTCATGATCCAGCCAAAAACAAAACCGGAAATAATTCCGAAAATCATTCGACCTATACTTACTTTCATAACCCATGTATTTTTTAACAAACCCGCGATTAATCCGATCATTCCCCAAGCATACATTTGCCAAGGTGTCCAAGGTCCTTGTCCTAAAAATAAATTTGAAACAATAGCTGCAACAGCACCGATCACAAAACCACTTTCAGCACCTAATACTGCTCCAGATATAATAATGACAAAAGTTGTTGGTTGTACACTTGGTAACATTGCAAACGGAACGCGACTAACAGCCGCAACTGCTGCTAAAACTGCTAATAAAACTAATTCTCTTCCTGTTACCTTTCTCCTTTCAAAGCGAATCATAAAAGGGAGGAAGGTAGCAATCATGAAAAATACACTCGTCGTTAAATAGTAATCGGTAATGAGTGAAGGGAAGAAACAAATAACTGCTAAAAAAGAAACTAAAATCCCGAGCATTGCCCATTTCGCATAATGATGGGAGGCGTTTTGTCGACGGTTTACTTTTGGCTCCATTTTATTTTCGCCTCCTCGACAGTTACGATTTCCGGAACATGACTGTCACGAGTGATTCGGCTAACGACTGTCGTATAAAATGTATTCCCTTTAAAGAAGTCTCGAGTAGGTGCTTCAACCGTAATACTTCCTTGAAACATCATGGCACATCGAGTAGCATATGTTGCAGCAAATTCAATATCATGACTTACCATGACAATCGTCAAACCTTGTTTTTGTAATTCTTTTAGCCACTGGCCTATTTCCCGTTTTGCCTCCGGGTCTAGCCCTTTAGTTGGTTCGTCCAATAGTAAAATTTTGGGGGATGAAAGTAACACACCGATAAGGGCAACTTTTTGCATTTCCCCGCCACTTAAATCATACGGGTGTTGATTTAGTAATTTCTCTATACGAAAATAAGTTATTAGTTTATCTAAAACGGATGTTTCTACTTTATTTTTCTTAGCAATATCATTTAACTCTGCAATTACGGTATCGTGGATAAACGCTAATTTTGGATTTTGCGGTAAATAACCAATTAAATTAGGATTTGGCTTTTTCATTTTCTTCTTATTAAAAATGACGGAACCGCGTTGTGGTGATTCTAATAAAGCCATCACCTTTAATAATGTCGATTTTCCAGTACCATTGGCTCCTACAACAGCTAGCCATTCACCTTCATAAACTTTTAATGATAATCGATCTAATATGCGAGCAGTATATTTATCATACTGGAAGTCAACATCTTTAACCGATAAAATTTCACGAACATTTTTTTCATATGATTCCATGTTTTTCGAGGGTTCGATAGAAAGGCTTTTGATCCACCGCTTTCCCTCTTTTACCGTTAATGGAAGCTGGCTGGAAGATATATCATTTGTATAAGTTAAATAAAGTCTTGATAGACTTGGTAAATAGGAAAATATTCTTTTATTTTCATGATCTTTTAAAAAAGACACTACCTTCCTTGGAGGACCATCTTGAATGATCTTTCCTTCTTCCATAACGATCACGCGATCTGCGATAGGTAATAACTCATCTAATTGGTGTTCAGTGATAATGACTGTTATTCCAAATTCCTCATTCATTCTTTTGATTAACTCGATAAATTCTTTTGTTGCAACAGGATCTAGTTGGGCGGTTGGTTCATCAAGTAACAATAATTTTGGTTCCATTAATAGGATGGAAGCTAGGTTAACCGTCTGTTTTTGCCCTCCAGACAATTCATGTATTTTTTTATTTAATAAATGTCCGATGCCAAAGTAATGCACCATTTCAGCGACACGTTTCCTCATTTCTTCCGTTGTAATTCCAATATTTTCTAGTCCAAATACCAATTCTTCAAAAACTCGCTCCATCACCATTTGGTTTTCTGGATCTTGAAAAACCATTCCAATTTCTTTTGCCAGTTGTATTGGAGAAATCTTTTCTAAATGTTCCCCTTTGTAGAATATTTCCCCACTTAAATGGCCATGTGGAGCCACTTCACGTTTAATTTGGCGAAGTAAGGTTGATTTCCCGCTACCTGATGGACCACATAAGACGATAAATTCCCCCTCATTGACGGAAAAAGAAATATTTTGTAATGAAGGATGGTTTTGATTAGGATAAGTAAAGCTTAATTGCTTCGTTTCCAATAACGCCATTGAAGTTCCTCCTTTATTTCCATGACGAGAGGGAATGATAAAAATAAAATATATATAATGAGGAATAACCATTCTCGACCTTCAAGCATAATGGATTCTAAAATTGGTAAAAGTGAAAGGACTCCATCTCCAAGCCACCAGCCGAAAATAATGAAAAAATTTATTACTATAAAGAAACTGAGTATCATCCAATCAACATAAGTAAATGAATACGGCTCATATTTTGTTCTCATTTGAATTCCGTATCCTCTTGCAGCCATTGAATCCGCGGTTTGAATCCCATCTTCTAAAGAGAGGGTTAAAAGGATTTGAACATATAAGAGTCCGTGAGATATTCTCTCCTTTAACGTTCCTTCCAAAACAGATCGTCCTTTTGATTTTTGAACGGTAGCAATTTCTTGTAGTCTACGTTTTAACAACGGAACAAACCTCATGGATAGCATTGTTAATAATGCCCATTGAGGAAACCATTTTGCGAATAGAAATAAAAACTTATCAGCAGAAATCACGAGATTAAATGTCATAAATAAACAAATGATCGAAAATAGTGATAGGGCATTCATAACTCCTTGAATGAATGCTTCCAATGTAATGGGATTATTAAATAAGAAAAATAAAATATGATTACCTCGATGGTTAAATAATGGTGTAATAACAAGGAATAAAAATGAGAAAATGAAAAGGACCGGAATCCATTTTATTAATGTTCTACCCCTGTCAAACACGACATTAAGACCAATTGTTATGAAAACAGCAAACAATAAGAAAAGCGGATGGTGATAAAGCATAATTGTTGTTACAGCAAAAACGTAATAAATAAAGCAAATAAAAGGATGGAAGGAACGAAATCCCCGATTCATGGCTTCTCCTTCGTATAGTCCGTCGTATAAATCCATTCCACAGTGTCACCGTTAGTCACAGGTTCGATTCCAGAACTTTGCTTTAATTGAACTCCGTTTTTTCTAGCTATCCACCCGCTAGTAGGACCATGGTCGAATTCATAAAGATTATCAATTGCGACCATATATGCTGTTTTTCCACTTCCGGTTACTTCAAATTGAATCCCTTTTTGTTTTAAAATTTTTACTGTAGCGGATAAAAAAGTTTCTTTTGTCTCGATTTCAACTTTTGTCGGTGAAATGATGAAACGCTTTTCACCATTGTCATCAACCCTTTGGATTGAGAGATGAACATAATCTTTTGTTTTATTTTTATCAGTTGAGTTTTCTGGAACGATGCTTTCTTGGTTTGTCTGTTCATCTTTAACTAATGGAGTAATTTCGTCTTTTTCACAACCAATAGTAAAAATGAACATCAATGTAGCAATAAATAGGAGTAGAGAAGTTCTAAACCTCAATGTCGAACCCTCCTTGTCGTTCGGATGTAAAAAACCCCCTTCAGCACAAACTGAAGGGATTTAGTTTATGATGATTTCATCTTTCTTTTTTTATAGTAAACAAAAATTCCTACAGCCACGATTAGAAAAATAACACAATATATAACCAGCGCAAATTTGTTTTTCTCGTCTTTTGATTGAAGTTTATCATCTTTTATGTCCTGTACATCTTTTTGTATGATTTGATAGATGGAGCCTTTGCCATCTAAGAATTTTTGGTAAGCAACTAGTGCTAACAAACCTTGGCTCGTTGATATATTGTTAGAACTATTATCGCCTTTTAAATGTTGAAAACCACCGTCCGAAGTTTGGAAGGATAATAAATGTTCCACTAAATTGATATCATTAACTGTAAATTCTGAGCTTGCTGGATCGATGCCAATGGCAGTCAAACCAATAATGACTTGAGCAACGGTTTCACTTGAATCTCCGCCATTAATCTCGTCATAAAAACCGCCTGTTCCAGCTGCTTGCTGTAAATCCTTTAACCATTGAACGGCTTTTTCAATAGCAGATTTTACATCGGGCTCCTCTTTATATGGTGCAAGAGCTGCTAATGCCATTCCTGTCATATCAGGACTTGGAGAGTCACCAATCAATGCCCATCCACCGCTCTTTAATTGTTGGTTAAGTATTTCTTGTATTAATTTCTCTCTCGTCCATAATGCCTTGCTATCTGTTTCGTAATTACCACTATCTAAAGCTAACAATGCAAATATTGGGCCATTATTCCCTTGTTTTTTCATTTGCTTGTGATTGGTTAATTCATCAATTAAGTTTATACCGTTTAAATTAGTAACATCTTTTCCAAACGCTGTGATGTTCAATATTTTTTTCACTAAATCCGTCACATTTTGAAATTTTCCTTCTTGATCAATGACACGTTGAATCTCTTGTTCCATAAACTTTTTCGGAATGTCTTTTCCTAATGTTTTTAAAGACAGTATGTCATAAAAATTGTCTTGAAAGTTTTTTTGAACGACACTTAATGCTTTTTCAATCGAATCCTCTAATTGTTTTGGATCAATCGCTTGTGAAGATTCAACTTTATCAGGCTCCGTAGAATCAAATGATGCTGCTTTTAAAATTAGATGCTCGCCCTCACTTAATTGATAACTAATTAAACCAACTTGTAATTCCTGATTATCTACTAATACGGAAAAATATTCATTTTCTTTTAAGTAGTTCTCAATATTATTAACCATTGTAAAGAAATCAGAATAGACAGTAACATCTAACTTCTCACTACCTATTGCTTGATGTAAGGCATCATAAGCTGTGGCACCTTTTACAATTTCAACTTTTTGCTTTTTTACAATTTCTTCATTATTTCTACCTAATACAGAGACATTCACTCTAATATTATCTTCTTGAGTGTTAAAATCAGTTAATTTAAATAAAATGTTATCTCCATTTTGAATTTTATATGTTGAAATACCTTCTTGAGCAAATGCGCCATTTATATAAAATGCCCAATAATTTTTTGTACTATCTTCTGATAGATTCCCAATTTGCTTAACAAATTTTCCAGGCATTCCATCAAACTCTTTATATTCAATGGTAGTTCCTTTTGATCTTAATTGTTCAAGCGCATCAAATGCAGTAGCTCCCTCCTCAAACTCAAGGGCAGTCATTGGAAGGACCTCATTTCCATCTTCATCAATGGCAGAAATAGTCACTCCATTTTTTAATACTTCAGCTTCTACTTTAAGGTTGGAAAGCACTCCACCTTGTGCTATTAACAATAATACAGTTAATAGCATCAAAAATGTTTTTTTCAATAAACTTCTCTGAAACATTCTTTTTCCTCCTCGTATAGTATTTTTAGAATCCTCTTTTGAGGTATTTTCCAGTTAGAATTTTGTTCTTTGATAACTTCATA
>NZ_JBYLHW010000095.1:0-7270 GCF_057747715.1 Bacillus sp. JST-5
GATTATTGTCAGTACGCTTCGATAACATCCTAAATTTCCCCCGTTAACCAAGAATTCTATCCCTATTATACAAAAAAGCCTGTAGATTTGGCCCCTAAGTTAGGGACTTTGTCTACAAGCTGAAGCGTACTTATCGTACGCTTATTATTGAATCAAAAAAACTTCTTCCCATTTTCTAACACTATTAATGAACCAAATTCGAGATGCTTGAATCACATCATCTTTTGTTAAAATTGCTTCGGAAATTTTATTTTGATTAATTAATAATTGACGAAATGTACCAGGTAAAAGTCCAGAACTTACCGGTGGAGTTAACAATTTTCCTTTCAATTCTAAAATAATGTTCCCATTTGTAAATTCAGTTATTTCTCCTTTTTCGTTCCAAAGAATGATATCGTATACATCTTTGTTTTTCTCTTGAATTGATTTGAGAACATCTCGATTAGTAGTTTTATGGTATACAAATATATTTTCTTTTTGAATAGGTACATCTGAGAAACGAACAAATTTAGGTTTTTCTGTGTTTAATAAAGGAGAAGTCTCCATTTGAAATTCACCTGTGTTAAATACTATTAGTCTTAGTTTTTGTTTTTCTTGTGGGAATAGTGATGCAGTATCAATTAATTCTTTTTTTATTTTTTCAATGTCTAAAGGAAATTTGAAATAATTAGCGGATTTTTCAAGCCTTTGCAAATGTTCAGTTAATAAAAAACATTTTCCTTCATCTATTAAAATTGTTTCTAGTAGTTGAAAATCCTTTCGCTTTTCTTGTAATACATTAGCTTTGGTTAATATTTCTTCATATTCATCTATAGAAGTAGAATCCCAAGTTATTCCTCCACCGACCCCATAAATTGCCTTATTAGAATCCTTGTTGATAGTAACTGTACGAATAGGGACGTTAAAAATAGCATCTCCATTTGGACGAATGTATCCAATGGCACCGCAGTATACCTCTCTTGGTGTTTCCTCAAGTTCTTCAATAATTTCCATCGTTTTAATTTTCGGAGCTCCTGTAATGGATCCACATGGAAACAGTGCCCGAAAGATGTCTACAATTGTACAATTCTCATCAATTTCTGCAGTAATGGTTGAAGTCATTTGATGAACAGTTGGATACGTTTCAATGTTAAAAAGTTTAGAAACTTTTACTGTTCCCGGAATGGCAATCTTTCCTAAATCGTTTCGTAATAAATCTACTATCATTAAGTTTTCAGCGCGATTTTTTTCTGAATGATAAAGCCAATTTTTATATTTTTCATCTTGTTCACTAGTTAAACCACGCTTAATTGTACCTTTCATTGGTTTTGTAATAATTTGATTCCCTTTTCTTCGAAAAAATAATTCTGGGGAAGCAGACAATATTTCAAAATTACCTATATTTAAGTAAGCTGAATAATTTGATGTTTGCGCTTGTGATAATTGAAGAAAATAAGAAAGTCCATCTCCTGTAAATGTTGATTCCATTCGAATTGTATAATTGACTTGATAAGTATCCCCTTGTTTTATATAATCTTTTATCTTTTTTATATTTCTTTCGTAAACCGTCTTATCAACATTTGGTTTCCATGCGGTCATCGAAAATTGATTACTACTTATAGAGATATTGTTCTCTACATGATTAAATATCCCAAACCATAATAATGGCATATTGGATTTTGAATGAACTTGAAAAGATGGGTCAAATGCTGGTGCTGCTTCGTATGAAATAAACCCAGCGGCATAATGATTGGACTTTACTGCATTCATTACTTTATGAAAGCAGGGAATTACATCATCAATACAATGTGCTTGAATAACCCTTATAGGATTTTGAAAAATTAAAGATTGTAGTTCTCCTTTGTCGTCTGCAAATTGATACCATAGTAAATTTTTATCTATACTATCCATCATTTTTTTCTCTCCTTATTTCCTTGAAGAAATTTTGTAAAAGGTTTAATCCGCATTCTGTCAAAATAGATTCAGGATGAAATTGAACCCCTTCGATTGGATAAACTTTGTGACGAATAGCCATAATTTCCTTATCTTCACTGCAGGCGGATATTTGTAAGCAATTAGGTAAACTGCTTTTTTGTATGATCAAGGAATGATAGCGGGTAACTTTCAATGGATTTTTTAGCCCTTTAAAAATTGTTTTACCATCATGATTAATGGAGGAAGTTTTCCCGTGCATTGGTTGTTTAGCCTTTACAATTTTTCCTCCAAAAAACTGTCCAATTACTTGATGGCCTAAGCAAACACCTAAAATTGGTATAGATTTATGAAATTGTTCAACTACTGACAAAGAAATCCCAGCTTGATTTGGATTCCCTGGACCTGGGGAAAGAATAATCGCTGTTGGGCGCATCGATTTTATTTCATCTATGGTTATTTCATTATTCTTTTTCACTATGATATTTTCTCCTAATTGCTGAATATATTGGACTAAATTAAATGTAAATGAATCGTAATTATCAATCATTAAAATCATAATTATTACCTCATTCATAGTTTGATAAAAGTAGCATAAATCTCAATATACAGGTACAATTATAGGAGAATTTCTATATAAGAGGAAAGAGAAATTATCGATACGTACTTATATAATAATTAGGTGAATGATAATGAAAGAAAAAAAGAGGAAAGAAATAATAGAATCAGCCATTAAACTCATTGCTAAACGTGGCTATCATGTAACTTCCGTACAAGATATTGTTAATGAGTGTGGAATTTCCAAAGGAGCTTTTTATAATTATTTTTCTTCAAAAGAAGAGCTATATGTTGAAATTTTTAAATATTATTTTGATTCTATTAAGAGTAGGATGGCTGAAATTGAAAAAGAAAAGATTCCGCCTAGAGAACGGATGATTAAGCAAATTCATGTCCCATTTGAACAAGTAAAAGGAAATAAGGATTCTTTAGTAATCTTTTTGAGAGAACATAATTTTTCTAATCAAAAAGAAATTAAAGAATATATGAAAAAAGCCATAACACAACTATATCAATGGTATCGAAAAAGTTTATTAGCTGTTTACGGGCATAGAATTCATCCATTTATTGGGGATATTATTTTTGTATTAGAAGGGATCCGAAAAAACTTTATGACAGCAATTCTATTTCATCAGATGGAAATAGACACCGAACGGGTAGCGAAATTTATTATGAATCGTGCGGATGAACTGGTTTCTGCTTTTGAAAATGGAGAACAACCTTTAATTGATGAATCAGAATTTTTAAAGGAATATTTGCAGGAAACTCCAGTTCAATCGAAGGAAATGGTTGAAGAAGCACGGCATCTATTACTTGAAATGAAAAATTTATTACCTTCATTAAAAAATAAGCATAAGAAACAGCTAGAAGAAGTCATTAATATTTTACTAAAAGAAATTGAAAAAAAAGAATTGGATACCATTGTTTTTCAAGGAGTACTTGCAAATTTAAAAATAGCGAAAGAATTTGACTTGTATCGTGAAAAGTTAGCAAAAATATTAAATATACAATTATTATAACTATACTCTTAACTCGTCTGAATTTATGAACTTGAAATGACTTTCCCACTAAATATAGTAGTTAATCATCGAACAAAATTGATGACAAGCGCATAATCATATTTTTAATAACCAAGACCCCTTATTTTGGGGTCTTTTAATCTTTCGAATCAAATGGAAGGACAAGGGAAAGAAGTTTATTAAAAAATAAGATGTTAACATCATTTTATTTTTAAGCAATGTTTTTTATCCTATATTCATTGCATCGTTTAAAAAGCATTACCATTTAGTGTTTCATGTAACTATTTACATAAAAATTAGACGTGGAAAAATCGAAGGATTGTTATATTCGAAAGTATGAAATAATTAAAATAGAATTATGGAAGAAGCTATAATTTCTAAAATATCTATTTATTTTGGTTTGAATGAAAAAATATAGAGAGAAGGTAATGAAGAATGAAAACAGAAAAAGAAAAAATGATTGCAGGAGAAAAATATCAACCGCAAGACCCTGAATTGTTAAAGGATCGTGAACACGTAAGACAATTGGTAGGAATGTATAATCAAACGTTGGAATTGGAAAAAGAGAAACGAAAACAATTATTAAGAGAAATTCTTGGTTCGTGTGGCGAGAATGTATACATGGAGCCAAATATTAGATTTGACTATGGTTATAATACTCATGTAGGTGAAAATTTTTTTGCGAATTTTGATTGCATCATTTTGGATGTATGTGAAGTTCGTTTTGGTGATAATTGTATGCTTGGTCCTAATGTTCAAATTTATACAGCCACTCATCCAATTCATCCTATAGAACGCAATTCAGGTTTAGAGTTTGGAAAGCCTATTAAAATTGGGAATAATGTTTGGGTTGGTGGAAGTGCGGTCATTCTCCCTGGAGTAACCATCGGCGATAATGTTGTTATTGCAGCAGGAGCGGTTGTTACAAAAGATGTACCTGCCAATGTTGTGGTAGGGGGAAACCCAGCTAAAATAATTAAATATATAGATTAAACTTGAATACCGAATTTTTTAATAAATTTTTTCTCATATATATAAATAGATTCATAACTTTTTGCTAATGATGCTATAGTCAACTTACGTCTCTGATGATCCCATTGACTAAGTAGGTATATGGAATTACAGATATTAAAGAATCTATTTCCGCATAATAATTTATATTTGTCATCTATGTCCATTGAATCATGATAAAAAATAAAAACCCTTAGAAATTAAGGGTTTTAAATGGAGCATACCGGGCTCGAACCGGTGACCTTTACGCTGCCAGCGTAACGCTCTCCCAACTGAGCTAATGCCCCTGAATATATTATTTTTGAACAGTTTTTATTTTAATTTCCATAAAAATATTTGTCAATATACATTTATAGCACTAAAATTTTAACAAATACCATTATTTAAGGAACTATAAAATGATAAAGACATGTTGCATGTATTTTTTATAAACTATCAATTTCTACCGTTTTTACTCCTTTTATATTTGATACGAAGTAGTAAACATCGGTAGACTTTCTTTTTGCATGGACAGTTACTTTTAAATGAACGTGGTGAATTCCATCTCTTAAGTCTTTTATTTTAATGCTTTTTATTGAAATTTTATCTTCCTGAATATAATCGATGACTTTTGCAATATCTTCCTTTTGTTCAATGGTTAATTGCAAAACGAGTTCTTTTTCTCTTAATTGTCTTGGACCTATTAAGGTCACAATGAATGGGATAAATTCAACGCTAATAATCAATAAGGCTACACCAGCCATAGCTTCAATATAAAATCCTGCACCAACAGCTATACCGATACCAGCTGCACCCCAAATAATTGCTGCCGTCGTTAACCCTGAGATGCTGTCATTTTCTCTTCTTAATATTACACCTGCTCCTAAAAAACCAATTCCTGAAACAATTTGTGCTGCCAAGCGAAGAGGATCCATTGTAATGTTTACATGTTCGGAAGATGGAAAAAGATAGGCAGATTCAATGGAAACAATCGTTAACAGACAAGAGACAATAGATATCACTAAACTTGTCTTTAGTCCTACAGGTTTTCTTTTCAATTCTCTTTCAAGGCCAATGATTAAACCTAATCCAGCGGAAATTCCTAATTTCAACAATATTTCCATTTCTAATGGAAAAAGTATTTTCATGCTATGCCACTACTCCTTTTTTTAATTCCTAATGATAAAATTTTCTTTATAATTTAGGTAGTTGTATAAATTTTAGAAGGAGCATTACACATGGATCAACCTAAAATTAATCCGTACATCATTTTAATTATTGGAGTAATATCCGTTTCTACTTCAGCAATACTTGTAAAACTGTCAAGTGCCCCATCTGGAGTGATTGCCTTTTATCGATTATTTTTTGCTGTATTGATTATGGCACCATTATTTCTTTTAAAATATGTAGCTGAAATCCGCTTTATTACGAAAAAGGATTGGATTTACTCTGTGCTATCAGGAATTTTACTTGCGTTTCATTTTATTTTATGGTTTGAATCATTAAATTACACTTCTGTAGCAAGTTCAACGGTATTGGTAACTTTGCAACCTTTGTTTGCTTTTATTGGAACTTTTTTTATATTTGGGGAACGTTCATCTTTTAAAGCTATTTTAAGTGCAATTTTAGCTATCATTGGATGTGTGATCATCAGTTGGGGAGACTTTCAAATTAGTGGAAAAGCTTTATGGGGAGACATTTTAGCATTAATCGCTTGTGCATTGGTGACAGGATATCTTCTATATGGGCAAAATTTAAGAAAGAGAATATCGGTTATTTCTTATACTTTTATTGTTTATTCGATAAGTTCAGTCGTGTTACTTACTTACGTAATCTTTAATGGTGAAAAATTATATCCATATTCTACCTTTGATTGGATAAATTTTTTCTTATTAGCTGTTGTCCCAACGTTATTAGGGCATTCACTGTTTAATTGGGCTGTTAAGTGGATAAGCACCAAAACAATTTCGATGGCTATTTTATTTGAACCTTTAGGTGCTATAATTTTAGCGTATATTATATTTGAGGAAACGGTAAAACCAACCCAATGGATTGGTGGAATATTAGTACTATTGGGAGTAATAATCTTTTTAAGAGATGAAAGAAAAATAAAATCGTGGGAATCTGATGAAAAAATACCAACATAACTTATCACAAAGACCTTCTTACATGAAAGGTCTTTGTGATTTAAGTCTATATAAACACGTAAGTGAAACCGGAAAAAATAAATGCCATAACTATAGAAAAAATAAATGTTCCACCATAAACTTTACCTTCTGAATTACTAATCTTTAAAGCTTCAATATAAGAATATAAAAATAAAAACACTGCCATGAAAAAAGAAACTAGAAACCCAACCGTCTTTAATTCTATCATCATTTTCCCTCCTCTATTAAACACTCTATGATTATTACCAAAAAGTATTACTAGATTTTATTTGAAATTATAGTTTATATAACAATTTTTCCATGCTAAAAATCTGAAAATTTAATCATCAAAAAATATATTGCAACCATAAATAAATCATGATATATTAAATCTCGTCGATTTCAAGTAATTAAAATTCAAGAAAAAATTATTTTTGTATAATAAAAAAATGTTGACATCTTAAATGATAGATGTTATATTAAAAAAGTCGCTCGAAATAACGAGTGGTCAATTTGAACCTTGAAAACTGAACAAAACAAAGCGTCTAAAGAAACATGCTAGTCAATCATTTTGAGCAATCAAACTACTTATTGGAGAGTTTGATCCTGGCTCAGGACGAACGCTGGCGGCGTGCCTAATACATG
>NZ_JBYLHW010000096.1:0-7143 GCF_057747715.1 Bacillus sp. JST-5
ATTCTCCACTTCTACTATAAAAAAATAGTAGCACAGACCATGGCCGTGGTCTGTGCTACTAATCTTAGTATGTTTTTTTTGTTTCGAATGCATAAGATAGTGTTAAACGAATAGTAAGGAAGTGAAGGATGTGGGGCTATATAAAAATAAGGTGAATCATCCGGAAATTTTTATAAATGAACACGAAATAAAGGATAACAATCAAAGTTTCTATAAAAGAAATTTTTTACATGATCTTCTGGAAGAACAGAAAGCAGTAAATAAAGAGTTACTATTCTCTTTCCATATGTTAAAAGAATCTTTTGAAAAACAGTATGAAGTACAAAACCGTCGATGGATGGAAACCAATCAGAGACTGGAACAATTGAATGAGTATAATAGTAAAAGGGAGAAGATGGAAAAAGAAACGATTCAAAGACTTGAGAAATTAGAAAATAGCCAAATTGAACTCCATAAAGAGTTAATCACAGACAATAAATTAAAGGATTCCATCTCGAACGAAATGGAGACCATAAAAATTCTTAATCACCAATTGATTAATCAAATACAACTAAATGAAGCAGATCAAAGGGAACTTGAAAACAAGATAAGTAAGATGATGGAAATAAACATAGATATAAAAGAAAAAGTTACTGATTTAGAGAAAAAGCAAGTGACTGTTTCTGAGAAACTTGACCAACATGAAGCATTAATGGAGAAGATATCTAGACAGTTAACATTTTTAAGATCAATTTTATTTGAACGAACTCATGATTTAGCAGAAAAAATTGAAAATGTATATAAATATATGGAAAATTGGTTCAATCAATGGTTGAAGAGAAATGATGAAAATAAATTGTTGGATGAAAAAGAAAAGGAATTAAAACAAAAACATTATCATTTTCAAAAATAGGATTAGTTAGAAAAAACGAGGAAGCTCTATTATTGACTTCCTCGTTTATGTTGTTTTTACAATATGGAATGTTTCTTCAACAAATCGTTTATAAGGTGTCGTTGGCAATGGCTCCATATATTTTTTTGCAATATCTATATAATTCATAGCTTTTTCGAACTTATTAAGGCGATAGTAGCAAAGGGATATATAGGCATAAATGACATAATGAATAGATAGGTCAAACGGATGTACGTGATCATTCGGGTAATCTTGAATTTTTAGCAGATATTGCAAAGCTTCTTCATACTGATTCATTCTAAATAAATATTTTCCTTTGACTATCGAATAATACATTTCAAAAGATGGATCTATCGAGTCAATATTTGAAAGCTGTTCAATATAGGTTATAGCCTTATCATATTGGTGAGAAATTTCTAGTAAGTATTCCGCTTTAAAGAAGTATACTACCCATTTTAATTCTTCGCTTTCTAAAAATTCCGCGAGCAAAGATAATTTATGTAAATAATAATTCATGTCTTCATCAACACCGTTAATCATTGCATAAAAATAGGCAACACGATATAGATGATCAATTCGATAAAGTATATTTTTTTCTTTACTTAAAGAAATTGCACTCGTTAACTGATTGGCTGCTTCATCATATTTTCCGATGGCAAATAGAAGAATCACTTCATTGTAACTTAAGTCTAATTCTGCCAATACATTTAATGTTATATTTTTTTCTTTAAAAAACTTCCTCTTCTCACGAACAAATCTCAGTGCATCCTCATAATCAAAGTTCTTCATCTTTGTATACATAATGAAGGAATGAATCTTTGTAGCTTCATTAAATAAATTTAGAGATAAGTAAATTTGTTCCGCCTTCTCTAAATAAATGTTCCAATCGTTTTTTCCTAGATAAAAACTACTCATTCCAAACCAAGTAAGTATTTCCCCAGCTTCTATACTTAAAGGTAATTCAAGTTTAATAATACTGTTTAATTTTTCATAAACATTTTTGTAGTTTTTTTGTTCAAATTGCGGTGAGACATCGTTTATAATTTCTCGAAGTTCAGTGACACTAATTTCTTGCAACAATACATTAACCTCTACATCTAATCGTTTGGCAATGTAATTGAGGCTTTCCATTGACGGTTTTGCTTTATCGTTTTCAATTAAGCTTAGCATCCCTTTTGTGAGTTGATTTCCTGCTAAAGATTCCAATGTTAATTTCTTTTTTTTTCGTAATGCACGAATTCTACTGCCTAGTGACGTCATTTTTCCTCCCCGTATCTATTTTTTGTTTAATTATATTAAACTTTTTATTGAAAGAAAAGTCAATGTATGATATATTTTGTTTAATTAAATTAAACTTTTTGAGGGTGAATCAAATGGATGAAATACAAAAACTTAAAAGAGCGACCTACCATCTTTGGACATTTGTAATAAGTAAGTTTATTTCTACGTTTGGCAATAGTGTGTATACGTTTGGTATTAGCTTATACGTATTAGGTTTAACAGGGTCGGCAACAAGCTTCGCATTAAATATGATTTGTAGTGTCCTTCCACGTACGATCATTGCTCCTATAGCAGGATATATTGCGGATAAATATTCAAAGAAGAAATTGGTCATCGGTTCCCAGTTCATGGCTGTATTAACGGTAAGTGGATTATTATTATACAGTACGTTTATGGATTTGACATTGATGGCTATTTATGTAACAACAGCTTTATTGTCCATTGCATCCGTTTTTACAGGGTTAACATTCTCTTCTTCTGTGAGAAATTTAATTGATGACGCACGGATCCAGAAAGCCATGGCATTAAACCAAGCTTCTGTCTCTGTTTCAACCATTTTAGGACCGGTTGTTGGCGGGATCATGTTCGGATTAGTATCGATGAAAGTGTTTTTATTGATTCATATCGTTTCTTATGTCATTGCTTTATTACTTGAATCAACAATGAATTTTAAGTTGTTTACGACAAAAACTGAAGACACGCAACCAACAGAGAAAATGCTTGTAGGAATTAAAAAAGGTTTTCATTATATGCGTCAAAGAAAAGTTATTTGGGTAATTGTATGTACAGCATTGATTATTAACTTTTTTATCGTTTCCTTGCTCGTTGGTCTTCCATATATGGTGGTAGAGTTATTGAAAATCAACTCCCAACATTTTGGAATAATCGAAGGTATGATGGCAGTTGGAATGTTAGTCGCATCGATTTATTTTTCTATTAGAAAAGAATTTAAATATCCGCTAATCGTTACAAAAAGAGGGATTTTATTACTATCGCTCACAGTAATAGTTTCAATTGTTCCAATATTTTTATCATTTCAATATGCAATGACAGTTGCTTATTATATTTTTCTAACTTTTACTATTGGTGTACTCTTAACGTTTACAAACACACCAATTGGTGTCATGATGCAGAAAACGGTTGATGAAGAATATCGTGGGAGAATATTTGGTATTTTAGAGACATTTGCACAAGCAATGATGCCTTTAGGAATGATTGTCTATGGATTTTTACTTGATTGGATAGGTCCAGTTTGGAGTATTTTACCATCGGGCATTTGTTTAATTCTTGTCACGCTATATTTAATGAGGCCATCGATTATAAAAGAGGCATACCCGGAATTATACCATAACCAAGTATCATTAACTGAACAGGCTTAATTCATTCAAAACCACAGTAAATGTTATACTGTGGTTTTTTTACTGTTTGTTTGATTAATCATTTATATGATACTTTATTATTAACATCATTTCGAAGAGAATCTTTTTAAAATTGAAAACCTTTTATATAAGGATTTTATGTATAGACTATTTTCTGAAATGAAATTTTATTTCAATATGAAAAATTAAGGGTGTGGATAAGATGGGTTCTTTACTTTTAAGGATAGAGCAGTGTTTAAATAAATTATCAGATGCAGAGAGAAAAATTGGTGAATATGTATTGAAACATCCGGAATTAGTTCCAAATATGACTACGAAAGATTTATCTAAAAATAGTAATGTGAGTGAGTCGAGTGTCATACGTTTTTGTAAATCCATCGGAATTGGAAGCTTTAAATCCTTTAAAATGGAACTAGTGAAAGATATTACACTTTCAGATATTAATATCACAGACTTTAATATATTACAGAAAAAAGATAAACCATATGATTTATTTCAAAAAGTAACAT
The DNA here is from genome assembly GCF_057747715.1 of Bacillus sp. JST-5. Classification (NCBI taxonomy): domain Bacteria; kingdom Bacillati; phylum Bacillota; class Bacilli; order Caryophanales; family Bacillaceae; genus Bacillus; species Bacillus sp. JST-5. The sequence continues at coordinate 4,062 of NZ_JBYLHW010000096.1, forward strand.
ATGTGAATAAAGCGGCTATAGAGGCAACTCCAGCTTCTCTAGACAGGAAAGAATTTGAGAAAGCAGTGGAAATATTAGGTGAGGCCGATCGAATTGTCTTTTATGGAGTTGGAGGATCTGCTACTGCTGCGATTGATGGTTATTATAAGTTCACTAGACTAGGATATCAATGTACAACACATCAGGATTTCCATTTCCTATTATCATTCATTCCTTATTTAAGTAAGAAGTCTGTATTTATTGCTATAAGCATGTCAGGGAAGACAAAGGATGTGTTGGAATTAACAAGGTTTGCGAAATCAAAAGGTGTTACGGTAATGGCAATTACAAATATTGACAAGTCTCCTCTTTATAAAGAGGCGGATATACGGCTATGTACTCCGATTGTAGAGCAGGATTATCGCATTGCCAGCATCCCTTCAAGAATGACCCAGCTAACGATCATCGATTCATTGTATTTAAGTGTATTTCATATGAAAGGTGAACAAGTCATTAAACAATATAAAGAAGCTAGAGATGAAGTTATCCGTTTAAGAAGATAAAAAAATCCAATAATAACTTTAAGTTATTTTGCAAGACATTTTGAAATTTTATTTCACGAAATTATATAATTTTATTGACACTTTATTTCTTTAAGGTAAAATGAAATTATAAAATTAAATTTTACTATAGGGGTGATACAATGCTAGAAAAATTAACAACAGAATTAAGAAACCCCAAGAGCATGGATTTAGATAAAAAGTCTGTGAAAGAAATCTTACTATTAATGAATGAAGAAGATTCTACCGTTCCATTGGCTATAAAGAAAGAAATTGACAAAATTGAAAGCGCTGTCAGTGAAACAATTAAAGCTTTTAGAAATGGTGGCAGACTCATCTATGTTGGGGCAGGAACAAGCGGTCGACTAGGTATATTAGATGCTTCTGAGTGCCCTCCAACTTTTGGTGTAGATCATTCATTAGTCCAAGGTTTAATAGCCGGGGGAGAAAAAGCCATCTTGAAAGCTATTGAAGGCGCTGAAGATGATGAAGAACAAGGAAGCAATGATTTAAAAGCGATTGGACTTAATGAAAAAGATGTTGTAGTTGGTATCGCAGCGAGCGGTAGGACTCCATATGTAATAGGTGCACTAAAATATGCAAACGAAGTTGGAGCTTCAACCGTAAGTATTAGCAATAATAAAAACTCGGTTATCGGGAAAATAGCAAAAATCGCAATTGAAGTTGAAACTGGTCCAGAAGTGTTAACGGGTTCAACAAGATTAAAAGCAGGTACTGCACAAAAATTAATATTGAACATGATTTCTACGACATCAATGATAGGTATTGGAAAAGTTTATGAAAATTTGATGGTAGATGTTCAGCCAACGAATAAAAAGTTAGTTGAACGTTCCAAAAGAATTATTATGGAAGCTACTGGTGTTGACTATGAAACCGCTCAAAACTATTTTGAGAAGGCAAATCAACAAGTTAAACCGGCCATTGTGATGATCTTATTAAATTGCTCCTATGACGAAGCAATTGACAGACTTGATAAGGCAAATGGTTTTATCAGAAATACAAAATAAATAATTACGAAAAAGGTTGGAGGGGAAATGATGAAAAAGGAAGAAGTATTGGCAAGAGGGATACTTGAGAATATCGGTGGAAAAGAAAATATTCAATCTTTTACCCACTGTATGACAAGGGTCCGTATGAATTTAAAAGACGATAGTAAAGCAAACATTGAAGGATTGAAAGATTTAGACGGGGTAATGGGTGTGATTGAAGATGAGACATTACAAATTGTTGTCGGGCCTGGTACAGTAAATAAAGTTTCAGAACACATTACCCGTATAACAGGAATAAAAATGGGTGAGGTCTTGGATGTTAATGAAGATGATCCCGTAAAACTGAAAAAGAATGAACTAAAAGGGAAAAACAATACACCGGTCAAAAATCTTTTACGCAAAATTGGAAGCATTTTCATTCCTTTAATTCCTGGTCTTGTTGCTTCAGGTATTATCAATGGAGCTGTTGGCTTTGCTAAAAACGCAGGTGTGGATCCAACACTTACATGGATGCAAATCCTTACAATTTTAGGCGGAAGTATATTCGGTTATTTAGCGATTGTTGTAGGTTGGAATACTGCTAAGGAATTTGGTGGAACACCAGTATTAGGTGCGATTGCAGGTATTATAACGATGCATCCAGGCCTAGGTGAAGTAGTTCTATTCGGACAAAACTTAGTTGCTGGTAGGGGCGGATTATTTGGAGTCATGTTTGCGGCTTGGTTAATGGTATTTTTTGAAAAACAATATAGAAAATTTGTACCAAATGCCGTAGATATTATTATCACGCCATTACTTACACTCTTAACAGTTGGTATTTTAACGATTGCAGCTGTTCAACCAATTGCAGGTTTTATTTCGGATGGTATTACAAGTGCAATCCATGTCATTCTTGATGTTGGTGGCGTTGTTGCAGGTGGATTATTAGCAGGTTTCTTCTTACCTTTAGTTATGTTAGGGCTTCACCATGGATTAACACCAATTCATATGGAGTTAATAAATACCGTCGGTTCTACAGCCTTACTTCCAATATTAGCCATGGCTGGTGCTGGTCAAGTAGGTGCTTCAATTGCCATTTATGTTAAAACAAAAAATAAACGTATTAAAAATGTTATTAAAGGTGGATTACCAACCGGTTTCTTAGGAATAGGAGAACCATTATTGTACGGGGTAACATTACCATTAGGACGTCCGTTTATTACAGCTTGTTTAGGTGCCGCTGTAGGTGGAGCGTTCCAAGCTGTGATGCATACAGCTTCAGGTGGTATTGGGGTTTCTGGTATCCCATTAATTCCACTTATTGTAGATAATAAATATTTGATCTACTTCTTAGGACTATTAATCACTTATACTGCTGGTTTCTTATTTACGTATTTCTTTGGTTTCAAAAGAGAAATGGACGAAAACTTTTAATGATTAAACATTGAAAAAGGGGGATAAATGTCCCTCTTTTTTAAAAGATAAGAAAGTATAAAAATTTGGGTCTACCACAGTCATTTAAGCTGTGGTATTTTCATTTTATGGAGACCAATA
>NZ_JBYLHW010000097.1:0-6454 GCF_057747715.1 Bacillus sp. JST-5
GGATTGTGGCATTAGCCCACAACTTCCTGAAAGTAGCCGGCATCCGCCAGCTACTTTCAGATAAAAATCGAAAAAATATAAAAGCAAGTGGAGAGAAACGAATTGTTTTTCTCCACTTGCTTCATTTTAGGGACTTATCGGACAGCCCCATTTTTTTTGTTATTAAAAACATATTAACATTCCTTCATTCTCTTATGATTTTAGAAATTTCATGATAAAATTAATTTTTGAATAATAGCTTTTGGAGGTTTTGTATGATTTATTCATCGATTTTAGATTTAGTCGGTAAAACACCAATTGTTCGATTAAATAAAATTCCTGATCAACATGGTGCGAACGTTTACATAAAACTAGAATCATTTAATCCGGGTGGAAGTGTGAAAGATCGTGCAGCATTAAATATGATTGAACGCGCAGAGAAGGAAGGAAAAATTACACCGGGAGTCACAACGATTATCGAGCCAACTTCTGGAAACACCGGTATTGGTTTAGCATTAGTATGTGCTGCGAAAGGTTATCCATGTATCATTACAATGCCTGATAATGCGACCATTGAAAGGGTGAAAATATTAAAAGCGTATGGAGCAAAAGTTATTTTAACCCCGTCTTCTTTAAGAATGCAAGGAGCTATAGATGAAGCTAACCGTCTAGCTGAAACGATACCTGATTCTTTTATACCTATGCAATTTGAAAATCGTGCCAACCCTGATGCTCATAGAAATTCAACAGCAGTAGAAATTATAGAAGATTTTGGTGATTCGTTACATGCGTTCGTGTTAACAGCAGGTACTGGAGGGACAGTAACTGGAACAGGAGAAGAACTGAAAAAACATTACCCAAACTTAAAAATATTTGTTGTGGAGCCATTTGGTTCGCCAGTTTTATCAGGTGGACAACCGGGTCCTCATAAAATTCCAGGCACTGGCCCGGGATTTATACCAAAAATTTTGAATAAATCCATCTATGATGAAATTTTATTAATAAAAGATGAAGACGCCCAGTCTATGGCCAGAGAACTTGCTTCAAAAGAAGGGATTTTTGTAGGTGCTTCTGCCGCAGCTGCATGTTATCATGCAGTCAAGTTAGCTAAAACAATGGATGCTAATGAAAATGTTTTATGCATGGCACCTGATACTGGTGAACGATATCTATCCTCCGATTTATTTGCTGATTAAAATAATAAACTTTTTCATTGACTTTCTAATTGTTTTCCTTTATGATTAAATAAGTGTTACTGAAGTTGTATATAATTTTCTAGGATAGATATAGTCGTAACTGCATTACGTAGTCGATGGTACCATCCTACGATGCAGTTACGACTTTTTTATTATATCATTACGTAACACGAGGAAAGAATTTTAGGAGGCAAATTAAATGAACACAGGTAAAGTAAAATGGTTTAATGCAGAAAAAGGTTTTGGATTTATCGAAGTTGAAGGTGGAGACGATGTATTTGTTCATTTCTCTGCAATTCAAGGAGAAGGTTTTAAAACTTTGGAAGAAGGTCAATCTGTTTCTTTTGAAATCGTTGAAGGAAACCGTGGACCACAAGCAGCTAACGTAGTTAAATTATAATAAAACTTTCATTTAGAGGTGATTCAATGAGTGAGTCACCTCTTTTTATATAATGAACGTAAGAAATTGATATTAATGATCAAAAAAACAATAAATGTAAGTTTAGAAAGTCCATTTTTAAACATACTAATAATGAATGGTTATCTGCCATCATTTATTTCAAAAGATTTAGGAGGATTTTAATGGCAACAGGTAAAGTAAAATGGTTTAATGCAGAAAAAGGTTTTGGGTTTATTGAACGCGAGGATGGTGATGATGTTTTCGTTCACTATTCAGCCATACAAAGCGAAGGATATAAAACGCTTGAAGAAGGTCAGCAAGTAAGTTTTGATATCGAAGAAGGTGCAAGAGGACCACAAGCAGTCAATGTACAAAAATTATAAATAAAAGAGTCCCATACACTTGGGACTCTTTTACAGTATAGAAAGGTGATCAATCATGGCTTTCGGAAAAAAATTAAAAGAAGAAATCATAACAGCAGAAACAAAAATTTGGGAATGTTCTTCTCCAACATGTAAAGGATGGATTCGAGATAATTTTAAAAGTAACCCACATCCTAATTGTCCGTTCTGTCAAAGTAATATGATACCAACAACAAAAACACTCCAAGTCGTTGAAAATTATAGTAAATGGGAATAATAAACTCTTTGAAAAATACATAATAATACCATTATATTCATACCATCCGTTGACGTTTAAAAAAAGAGTAGATAAAATAAATAAGAAATATGAATATATGTACATATAAAATAAGAGGATGGTAACTAATGGAAAGAACGAATCAAAATCCTTATGAGGAGCTCGACGAAGAAACCCTATTTCAAGTATCCCAAATTTTTAAAGCGTTATCTGAACCTACTCGAATTCGGATTTTACACCTATTGTCACAAGGAGAACATTCCGTCAACGAAATTGCAGAAAAACTTTCACTTTTGCAAACAACAGTTTCCCATCAACTTAGATTTTTAAAAAACTTAAGACTCATCAAGTATAGAAGAGTTGGAACCAGTTTGTATTATTCTTACGACGACGATCATGTGATTAAAATTCTTGAACAAACAATTAGCCACGCTCGACATCAATAAAATATTAAAATGTGATAACCCATTAGATTGGGTTATTTTTTATTCGTTTAAGCAACAAGATGTTTCTTTGTCCAATGTTTATATAATTTAAAGGTAGTGATTAAAATGGTCAAATAAATGAAAATGAAAATACATACATTTTCTATCGATGAAAATAAATGAACACTACTGAAGGTAATAAGGAGCAAATATGGTAATTTTCCCAGTGCAGTCGCTAACAAATAAGTCATAAGTGAAATTGGAATCAAGCCTGAATATAGGTGTATAACAATTGGTGGAAACATCGGGAATAATCTTCCAATGAATATTCCAAGAAACGCATTTTTTAGAATGAGATGGTGAAACGTATGAAGGAAATGAAATTGATTTAAATAATTTTCCAATTTGTTTGACAACATGTATTTTGAAAAAAAGTAATAGATAAGAGCAGCCACTATTCCTCCGATCCAACTAATCACTATGCCAACGAAAACCCCAAATTTTAATCCCATGATACATACAAATAGTGTATAAGGTATGACTGGGATGGTTGAAACAAGGATGGATAAACCTATCATTAATGGAAGATCATAATGGTTATTATTTTGCAACCAAACTAGAAGTTCTTCACGATAAAAAAACAGGGTAACAAAAATGATTATATATCCGAATAGAATCATCCATTTCATCATACTTCCCTCAAGTTCACTTTTGTCATCCAATTCATTGTCTTCATTATTTACATTATCTATCAAACATAATAAAATCATTCGTTAATTATAAAAGAGAGTGTATACGATTTTTATAAAATAAAAACCGTACTAAGATATAAATCCACATAAGTTTTATCGTGTTAAAGGGAATAGTATTTTTTAAAAATATCAGGTAATGGCTGTTCACTAATTTTTTTACAAAATCCTTTTGTCACTATTTTGTAAAAGAATAATAAGGAATTTTGATTTACGATAGGGTTAGATAGAGTGAAAGGAATTAGTAAAAATGAAAAAGAGTTGGATCGGTAGTGCTCTATTTTTTTTCGTATTAACAGCATTTTCTGGCTTTCTCATGAGGTCACATGTGCTATTTCCTAGCGGCATAACATATGAATATGTGTTGCATGCTCATTCTCATATTGCAATACTCGGATGGTGTTTTAATTTATTAGTGCTGATTTTTATCTTCCAATTGATACCATCTGCTTTGAAAAGAAAAAGATTCCGTTTACTATTTTGGATTTATCAAGCAACAATGCTATTCATGTTTATAGCTTTTTTCCTTCAAGGGTATGGACTGTATTCCATTTTCTTTTCAACGATTCAAATTCTTTTGTCCTATTTTTATAGCGTCATCATATGGAAGGCAGTTAATCGCTTCGGTCTTCAGTCGTCAATAGCCCCCATTCCTTTCTATATGATTAAGCTCAGTATTATTTGTTTAATTTTATCTTCTTTAGGTCCATGGACGTTAGCTGTACTAAGTGCAAATGGGTTACAAGAAAGTCCGTTTTATGAAGCGAGTATTTATTTTTATTTACATTTTCAATATAACGGTTGGTTAACCATTGGACTGCTCGCAGCAGTTATCATCTTAATGGACTCTTTACGAATATATGTTGAAGAGAAACTTGTACGAATGGTTTATTATTTATTGCTTCTATCAATTTTACCTTCTTATTGTATTTCAATTATTTGGATGGATGATTTCATTTGGTTAAATATTATTGGATTTATCGGTTCATTTTTACATTGGCTGGCAGTCATAATTTTTTGTTTATTAATTTTTAAAAATAATCAATTAAAAAATGTATTCAATCGTTGGTCATATATCTTTTTTGTATTATCTTTTCTTCTTCTAATTGTTAAAGCTACGATTGAAATAGGCCCTAGCATTCCGTATTTTTCAAATATTGTCTATGAAAATCGAAGTTTGGTCATTGGTTATATACATTTGTCATTATTAGGATTTATTAGTTTTTTAATGATTTCATTTATCATTCAATATGGTTGGATTCAATTGAATCGATCCGTCAAATTTGGATTAATAGTATTTATTATAGGGTTTTCGTTAAATGAACTCATGTTATTTAGTCAAGGTTTATTCGATTGGATTGGGAACATTTTATTTATGTATACAAATCAAATTCTATGGATGGCAGCACTGTTGTTATTCATTGGAATAATGTTTATATTTGTTGGTGCGATTAAAAAAGGACGCAAAACATTTTAATGTTAATGCGTCCATTTTAAAGCCTCTATATTTTTAATTATATAACCAGACTTTATCTGTTCCAAAATACCTTCTTTTTTAAGTTGATTAATAACTCGATTTACTGTCTCTCTTGTTGTTCCAATATGATTGGCAAATTCCTGATTGGTCATAGGTAAGGGGATATATATAACTTCGTCCTCTTTTTTTCCATAATCATTGGCTAGTTTAATGAAAAATCCAACGATCCTCTCATGCGTGTCCTTCCCTGTAATAGACTGTAGTTTTTCTTGCAACTCTTTTAATTTTTCACTTATTGATCGGATGACTTTAACAGCAATTGTTGGTGATTTTATCATTAGAGCTTCAAATGATTCAGTAGGGACAGCAATAAGCAATGTATCAATAACAGCTTCTGTTGTCGCTGGATAATAATCGTGTATAAAAAAACCGGTATGAGGAAACATTTCTCCTTCTTTTAATAATGAAATTATATGTTCATTTCCATTTTCATCCGTTTTAAAAGCCTTCACAATTCCCTTTTTTATAAAATAAACGGCTTCTTTTTTACTGCCTTCCAAAAATATCCGTTCTTTTTTCTTGAACTTTTTTGTAACAATCATTTGTTCAATTTCTTCCAATTCCTTTTCCGATAAATGACTAAAGAAGGGGAAAGTTTGCAATAATTCAATGTTCGTTTTCATGAAACGATCCCACTTTCCATTTTTATTTTATAGGTAGAAGTATACCATAAAATATTTTGACTTTATGATCAGAAAAAAAATCGTAACTCTTCTGAATATGAAGATTCTGTATGATTGAAGATATCCTTATGTAAAAAATGGAATTAGTGCAAATAATCGCAATTATTCATATTGACGAAAATACTCTAGTGGGATTATATAATAAGAAGTTAAAATATCTTACGAGGGAGTGGGGGTATGAATAGAAAGTGGTCACCGGGGATAAATCATATTGAATTTTGGGTAAAAAATTTGGAAGAATCAATTTCGTTTTACGATTCATTATTTGAAATAATCGGTTGGTATAAACTAAATCGAGTATCCTATTCAACAGGAACTATGGAAATTTATTTTAAAGAAGTAAACGAAACGATAAAAAACACGGTCGGTCCTAGACATATTTGTTTCCAAGCAACATCAAAAGAGAAAGTTGATCAAGTAGGGGAATTTCTACGACAGGTGAAAGCGCGAATTATACGAGGGCCTGTATTTATAAATGAATATTCAGAAGGATATTATACGATAGATTTTTATGACCCAAACGGTTATATTTTAGAAGTTGCCTATACACCAAATATGAAATTATAAAAAGAAATCCCGTCTAAAATTATGGACGGGATTTCATCTATGTGCGCCCGGCATGTACATGAACTATAGGGTGTAAGTCCCGAACCCCGAAGACAGAAGTAGAGGTTAGCCAAGAGCAAGGGTGTCCGTGGTGACGCGGAATCTGAAGGAAGCTGGAGGCAAAACACCGGTCCGAGGAACACGAACCTCATATAAGGCTAGGTATGATTGAGTGAGTTTGCATAACAAAACAAAGCTCTTTCTGTCGAAGGTCATATCGAGTAAATGAGGCGGATAGAT
>NZ_JBYLHW010000098.1:0-6286 GCF_057747715.1 Bacillus sp. JST-5
TGATTTGCTCGCACTCTCCAAGAGAGTTACTTTGTCACAGGGCTTCAACCTTAGGATTTCTCCACCAGTTGCCTGTCAGCTACCGAGCGTCTTGGCACTTACTCGGGTTGGACTTGCACCAACTAGCAGATAACAGCTTAGCTGGGCACGCTCAAATAAAAAACTCTCATCCCTATAATAAGGGACGAGAGTATAATCCCGCGTTGCCACCCTAATTGAAGACTAAAAATGTCTTCCTCTTAGACTTGATAACGGTTAGACCGTAAGAACCTACTATAATTTCAGTTCTTCACTCGAGGACGGATTCACAAGAGTTAAACACCAGTTTTCACCCACCACTGGCTCTCTAAAGTTTAACGAACTTGCTACTACTTCCTCTCATCGCGTTTGCATTATTATATTTTATAGATAATTTACTATAATGATGAACGAGTTTCAACTATTTTATTCATTTTTTGCTATCTTCAATCATGTTTATAAAATATTTTGTTAGTCTTAAATCTTCCGTTAATTCCGGATGAAAAGAACAGCCTAAATAATTATTGTCCCTCGCTGCAACAATTCTATCTTGATACATAGCTAAAATTTCTGTTTTTTCACCTACAGAAACGATATGAGGGGCACGTATAAATACTGCAGGAAAGCTTTCCCCTATCCCTTTAATGGAGATCGGTGTTTCAAAACTTTCTCTTTGCCGACCAAAAGAATTTCTTTCAACAGTTACATCCATTAATCCAAGATGACAACTATCATAACTTACAATTTTTTTCGCTAAAATAATTAATCCAGCACAAGTTCCAAAAATAGGCTTTCCATTTAAACCAAAGTTACGAATGGGTTCAATAAGTCCATAACGATCCATTAACTTCCTAATTGTAGTGCTTTCCCCTCCGGGAATAATAAGACCGTCAATATCATTTAATTGTTCTTTTGTCTTAACAATAACCGCTTCGCATCCACATTTTTTTACTGAATCTACATGTTCAGAAACGGCACCTTGAAGTCCTAATACCCCTATTTTATACATCCATTACCATCCCCGTTCTTGCATACGCTGTTCTAAAGGTAATGTGGAAATTTCAATCCCTCTCATTGGCGTTCCTAAATCTTTTGACAAATGAGCAATTAGCTCATAATCTTCATAATACGTAGTTGCTTCTACAATAGCACGTGCAAATTTTGCTGGGTTTTCTGATTTAAAAATTCCTGACCCTACAAAAACACCATCAGCACCTAAATGCATCATTAATGCAGCATCAGCTGGGGTTGCAACACCACCGGCAGCAAAATTTACAACTGGTAATCGTCCTAATCGTTTAATTTCTAATAATACATCGTAAGGAGCTCCTAATTGCTTCGCCTCTGTCATTAATTCGTCTTCATTCATATGCACAATTTTTCGTATTTGGGCATTCACTTTTCGAATATGTCTTACTGCTTCAACAATATTTCCTGTTCCTGGCTCCCCTTTCGTCCGTAACATAGAAGCTCCTTCACCAATGCGACGAGCAGCTTCCCCTAAATCACGACAACCACAAACAAATGGAACAGTGAATTCCTTTTTATTTATATGAAATTCTTCATCGGCTGGGGTTAAGACTTCACTTTCATCGATATAGTCCACTCCAATTGCTTCCAATACCTTCGCTTCAACATAATGGCCAATTCTAGCTTTAGCCATGACCGGAATGGAAACAGCATTGATTACTTCTTCTATAATTCGTGGATCAGCCATTCTAGCGACCCCACCAGCAGCTCGAATATCAGAAGGTACTCGTTCTAATGCCATAACCGCAACAGCACCAGCTTCTTCAGCTATTTTCGCTTGTTCAGCATTAACAACATCCATGATGACGCCGCCTTTTTGCATTTCTGCCATACCGCGTTTTACTCTCTCTGTCCCTTTTTTCATAGAGATATCCCTCCAGATATTAAATAAAACTATTCCGATTGGAATATTTACTACTAATTGTATCATGTAAAAAAAATAGACTTCTGTCAATACAGAAGTCTACTAAGTATATATTTTCTATTTTTAGAACCAACTGCTAATGGCTGAAGTAATACTACTCCATAAATCTGAGAAAAATCCTCCAATGCCTCGCATCATTAAAACAAACCAGTTAGCTTTTTCAACTGTTTCAGTAGCGACGACATCTACTCGTACTGTATCTTTACCATCAATAAATCCATAGTCCGTTCCGTCATATTCATAGGTAACGTAACCAACAACATCACCTTTTTTAACAGGGGCAACTAGCTGACCATCCTTGTTTAACTTATCTTTATCTATAACTAGTTTTGCCTTATATTTATCTTTTTCACCATTTTTTATTACAAGTTCAATCGGATCTTTCGTAGCAATTTTGACTTTATCTTTTTTCCCTTTAATAACAGGCAGTGTTTTATTATTTTTAAATGTTAGTCCTTCTTTGAAAAGTGTTTCTTTTGAGAAATTATTGAAGGCATAATTTAATAGTTGTTGAGTTTCTATAAATCTATCGTTCATTGATGGAAGATTCATAACAACGGTAATAAATCTTTGACCATTTCGTTCGGCAGTTGATGTGAAACAATATCCTGCATAATCAGTGGAACCAGTTTTAAGTCCGTCTACACCTTCATATTCAAAAATTAAACCAGGTACCATAAAGTTATAGTTTGGATACTCTTTACCATCACGGAATTTTAAAGTAGAAATGCTAGATGTTTCTAATACTTCTGGATAATCATTGATTAAACGGAACGCTAATTTAGCTGTTTCCCTTGCAGTCATTAAATTTTCTTCATCTTTACCAGTGCCTTCTGGATGATTTCCTAACATGTTTTCATTATTCAATCCTGTTGAATTGACAAACTTATAGTTTTTTAAACCCAATTCTTTTGCTTTTTGATTCATTAATTTTACAAAGTTTGTCTCTGTCCCAGCGATTAATTCAGCCAACGCTACCGTAGCAGCATTTCCTGAATGAATAGCCATCGCTTGATATAGTTCTTTTACAGTGTAAGCTTCGCCTTGGGTTAATCCAACATTTGATAAATCAGGAGCTTTTGATAGATTATGGATAAATTCATTAATAATAACTTCCTGATCCCAAGTAATTTTCCCTTCATGTATCGATTCTAAAACTATATATTCTGTAAGCATTTTAGACATACTAGCTACGCCTAATAGCTCATCTGCGTTTTTTTCATAAAGCACTTTACCAGTTTCTGCATCTATTATAATGGCAGCTTTTGCTTTAAGACCAAGAGGGTCCTCCTCTGCTGCTGCAGAATTCACATTTAACAATAAAGAAAAAATCAAAAGTGTAGGTATTAATGTAAAGATCGTAAAAAGTTTTTTATATCTTTTCAATCTGCCGTCCCTCCATGCCTTAACTAATTTACACTTTTTATAGTTTATCATATCTATTAGTAAAAAAATAGAGTCGTAAGAAATACAATTCAAATGGTAATTTAGCAAATATATGTCAACGGTTTCCAAAAAATTGAAAGATAAAAACGGCTTTAACTCTATTATAGAGATAAAAGCCGCTTCGAAAGAATGATTTAACTGGAAAATATTATAATTACAAAACTTAAGATAATGAATAATTAGGTGCTTCTTTTGTTATTTGTATATCATGTGGATGACTTTCTCTTAAACCTGCACCAGTCATTCGAATAAATTGTGAATGTTCTCGTAATTCTTCTAAATTTTTCGCTCCACAATACCCCATACCTGAACGAATTCCGCCAACTAATTGATAAATGGTATCTGCGAGTGGTCCTTTATATGGTACTCTTCCTTCTATTCCTTCAGGGACAAACTTTTTATTTTCTTCTTGGAAATATCTATCTTTAGAACCTTTTTCCATAGCACCAATAGATCCCATTCCACGGTATACTTTAAACCTTCTACCTTGATAAATTTCTGTTTCACCTGGGCTTTCTGATGTACCTGCCAATAAACTTCCAAGCATAACGGCATGTCCACCTGCAGCTAATGCTTTTACAATATCTCCAGAATACTTTATTCCACCATCGGCGATAATTGCCTTTCCATGTTTTCTAGCTTCTGTCGCACAGTCATAAATAGCAGTTATTTGAGGAACCCCTACACCTGCTACTACACGTGTCGTACAAATTGAACCTGGTCCAATTCCTACTTTCACAACATCGGCTCCTGCTTCAAACAATTCCCTTGTACCTTCAGCAGTAGCAACATTTCCAGCAATGATATTTAATTTTGGAAATTCCTTTCTAATTAATCGTACTGTATCTAAAACACCTTTGGAATGACCGTGAGCAGTATCTACTACTATACAGTCAACATTTGATTTCACAAGCATTTCTACACGCTTCATTACATCTTTCGTTACACCAACTGCTGCACCAACAAGTAATCTCCCTTGATGATCTTTAGCAGCATTTGGGAATTCAATAACTTTTTCAATATCTTTTATCGTAATTAAACCTTTTAATATTCCTTTATCATCTACTAATGGTAATTTTTCTATTTTATGCTTTTGTAGAATTCTACCTGCTTCTTCTACTGTTGTACCTACAGGTGCCGTAATTAAGTTCTCTTTTGTCATTACTTTATCAATTTTTATTGAATAATCTTCAATAAATCTAAGATCTCTATTGGTAATAATTCCAACAAGTTTTTGTTCTTCCTTATTGTTTACAATTGGAACACCAGAAATTCGATACTTGCTCATTAAATGCTCAGCATCGTAAACTTGATGTTCTGGTGTTAAGAAAAATGGATCCGTTATGACACCATTTTCTGATCGTTTTACTTGATCAACCATTTCTGCTTGCTGTTCAATGGACATATTTTTATGAATAATTCCTAATCCACCTTGACGTGCAATAGCGATTGCCATAGCAGCTTCTGTAACTGTATCCATACCTGCACTAATGATTGGAATATTTAACTTTAACGTATCTGTCAAGGTTGTTTCAAGTTTTACATCTTTAGGTAATACTTCTGACTTTGCAGGAATTAATAGAACATCATCAAAGGTTAAACCTTCCTTAACAAATTTATTCTCCCACATTATTTTTTTCCTCCAGCCTTGAAATATTATTAGTAGGTTATCAATTGGATAAAATACTGTCAAGGACTCAAAAATATTTTTAACTATTCAAAAAATTAGGGGGATTTCCTTAGTGTTAACTCAGAAAATGTTTTTCAATCAAGATTTACATTTATTTTTATCTGAACAAAGTGCACAAAAATATTTACAACAAATTTACGAAAAACAAAAGTTTTCTGATTCTGAAAGAATGAGTTACTTAAACTGTGTTCCTTTTCTTTCATATATAGAGCAAGCAAAATTATTTATTGAGCAAGCAGATCAAGCACCAATAAGTTTAAAACCTATCTTATTATTTTATGGTTTTGTACATGGAATTAAAGCATGCCTATTAACAGTTGATCCTTATTATCCGGAAAGCACTTCCGTCTTAGCCCACGGAGTTTCTACCAGAAAAAGAAAAAAACAACATTACAATTATTTAATGGATGAAATAAAAGTTCAAAAACATGGATTATTTCCACACTTTGCTTATAAATTATTTAATGTAAACCATTTATGTGGAGAAAAAGTAAATATAAAATCATTATTGATTGAAATTCCTGAAATGGAAAATATTCTTTTATTTATTGATGATAATGATTATGAACCAATATTTATTAAAGTTGAAAAAGATGGAACAAAATTTAGGATTCCCGATAACATTTTAGACTATTATAAGATGACAAAAGATCGTTATATGAACTATTTTGAAACAAAGTGTACCTTTCCAATTCATTGGAAAAAAGAAGATGATGATTACATTTCGTTTACTTCAAGTAATTATTCCGGTAAATATCCTCATGACTTTACACCATTGAGATTTGATATTTTCGAAAAAACTTATAAAATACAAACAACAATCCAACGTTTTTCCGTTTTTTCAGAAATGATGATCTTTTATCTCCTTTTATATCATTTAAGCATGATTGCTCGATATGAAGTTGAATGGTGGTCAGAATTATTAAAATCAACTACATCTTATGACTATCCAATTATATTGCACTTCTTACATATAGCTACTCAAAAATGTCCATTTTTAATTAATCAATTTTTATATAATCGAGTAGGAGGGAGCGATTAACTCCCGTCCTCTCACACCACCGTACGTACGGTTCCGTATACGGCGGTTCAATTAAGATAATTGACGCAAGTCTTTATAACTTCCGTGAATAGCTGTTCTCTTTATGCCAGTGGTCACTCCACCCTCCAAGAGGTCT
>NZ_JBYLHW010000099.1:0-6230 GCF_057747715.1 Bacillus sp. JST-5
TTAGAAAATGATGAGCAAAAAAAGACAAACCCCAACTCAAATGAAGCATTTGAGTTGGGGTTTGTCGACAGTCTGAAGGCTGATTTAACAATCAGCCTTCTTTTGTGGAAAATTGGTCAACAATTATTGTAATGGCTCCGTCTCCAGTAACATTACATGCTGTACCAAAACTATCTTGTGCTAAATATAAAGCGATCATAAGTGAGATTAACGTATCGTTGAATCCCAACATGGATTGAATAATACCGGCAGCAGCCATAACTGCTCCTCCAGGTACACCCGGCGCTGCGATCATTATGATTCCCAACATTAAAATAAATGGGAACAAAGTGCTAAACGAAGCTGACATACCACTTAGGTACATGACCGCAATAGAACAGCTAACTAAAGTAATCGTACTTCCTGATAAGTGAATTGTAGCTAGCAAAGGAATTGTAAAATCAGAAATTTTTGATTTTACCCCTGTCTTTTTCGCTTGCTGTAATGTTACCGGAATGGTAGCTGCAGAAGATTGAGTTCCTATTGCTGTAAAATATGCAGGAAGCATTGTTTTGATTAATATAAATGGATTTTTCTTCGAAATCGCACCAGCAACACTGTATTGGATAATTAAATAAACAACATGGAGCAAAATAATCATGACAAAAACTTTTGCGAATATAGATAAAATGTCAGCAATTTGCCCGCCTTGAGTCATATTAGAAAAAATTCCAAATATATGAATTGGTAATAATGGAATGATAATGGAACTTATAAGTTTTTCAATAATATTGCGAAAATCTTCAGTAACTTTATACAATGTGTCCCCTTTAATAACTGCCATTCCAATACCAATCGTAAATGCAAGTAATAAAGCAGTCATAATTCCAAATGGTGGGGCCATATCGATTGTTATAAAAGAATCTAATAGTACATTTTCAGGGTTCTCAAATTGAGTTAATTTCGTATCTCCTAATATATTTGGATATAATGAGGTAGCTGTAAAAAATGCTAGCAACCCTGCGATAATTGTTGAACCATAGGCTAATCCTGTTGTTCCTGCTAATAATTTTCCTGCCCCTTTTCCAAGTTGAGCGATTCCTGGAGCAATAAATGCGATAATTATTAAAGGAATAGAGAACGATAAAAATCCTCCAAATACATGGTTAAACGTCACAAATATACGAATCATCCAATCTGGAGCTATTAAGCCAAATGTAATACCTAGTGCGATGGCAATTACAATTCTTGCTAGTAATCCAATTTTCATCGAATTCCTCCCTAAGGTGTAATCGTTTTCAATTTTATTACATAAATCTTTTTTTTTCTACAAAATTATTTAATTATCTTTATTTTCCATAATTTTCAGTATATATGAACTAGTACAAGTAGATTTTCAATAAAATAATGGTAATAATTTCGAATCGTTAAAAAATATGGAACAAGAAAAAAGTTTTTAACATGTGTATAAGAAAAATGATAAAATAAAGGCATTCAATCCTTTAATGGAGGTTTCAAATGAAAACAAAAATTAGCCTTTTATATGGTGGAAAATCTGCAGAACATCAAGTTTCACTACGTACAGCATTATCTGTCATTCAAGCACTTGATATGGAAAAATATGAGGTTCAACCAATATATATTACAGAAGAAGGGAGCTGGGTAAAGGGTCCAAAATTAAACGCTCCACTTCAAGATATTAAACAATTAACATTCCAAAATTCTGGTGGAAATGCCCAGCAAGCTCTAACTGCAATAAATGAATCAACGATTGTAACGAAAGATGAAGAAGTTTTACATGTAGTCTTTCCATTACTTCATGGGCCTAATGGTGAAGATGGAACTGTTCAAGGAATGCTAGAGCTATTAAATATCCCTTACGTCGGGAATGGTGTTTTATCCTCATCAGCAGGTATGGATAAAGTAATAATGAAAAATCTCTTTGCACAAGCGGGACTTCCACAAGTGAAATATGTCTCTTTTATAAAATATGAGTGGGTTAATAATGAGAAAAGTACGTATGAATTAACCGAATCTGAAATTGGTTATCCTTGTTTTGTAAAGCCAGCTAATTTAGGATCAAGCGTCGGAATTAGTAAATGTAATAACCGTGATGAATTAAAACAGGCTTTTGAATTAGCTTTCCAATTTGACAGAAAAATAATCGTAGAAGAAGGAGTACGTGCTCGGGAGGTTGAATTGGGAGTACTCGGAAACGACAATCCTAAATGTTCAGTTGCGGGAGAAATTGTCCCTAAAACAGAATTTTACGACTATAAAGCAAAGTATGAGGACGGGGATACTGCTTTAATAATTCCTGCAGATATATCGGAAGAAATTTATCAAAAAATGTGTGAGATGGCAATAAAAGCATTTAAAGCATTAGATTGTTCCGGTTTAGTTCGTGCAGACTTCTTTTTAACTGAAGATAACCAAATATTAATCAATGAAGTGAACACGATGCCAGGATTTACACCAATGAGTATGTTCCCACTTTTATGGAAACACTCAGGACTTAGTTATTCTCAATTAATTGACGAATTGATTGAGTTAGCAAAAGAGCGTTATAACATAAAGCAGAATATCAAATATTCGTTTTAAACGGGGTGGATTTTTCCAGCCCTGTTTTTCATTCAACCTATAAGATTTTGTTTTAGGAGGCTGAAAATTATGATCAAAAGGACCTTTCAAGAAGTAGCACATATGCTAGGTGTTTCAATAAAAGAAGTAGAATATAGCCAAATAAAAATTTCTGGGGTTTCAATAAATTCGAAAACCATTGAAGCGGGGAACTTATTTATTCCATTAAAAGGGGAAAATAGAGACGGTCATGAATTTGTCAAGATGGCATTTGAAAATGGAGCAGCGGCATCCTTATGGCAAAAGGATTATCCAAATCCTCCGGAAGGATACCCACTCATTTTTGTTGAGGATACACTTCGCGCTTTGCAAGAGCTTGCCAAAGCCTATAGAAATGAGTTGAATTTGAAAGTTGTTGGTATTACAGGGTCAAATGGGAAAACAACAACGAAAGATATTACTGCAGCTATTTTAGCCTCACAATATAAAGTCCAAAAAACGATTGGAAACTTTAATAATGAAATTGGCTTACCATTGTCCATTTTACAACTAGAAGAAGATACAGAAATTGCAGTATTGGAGATGGGGATGAATCGTTTTGGAGAAATTCACCTTTTATCAAATATAGCTCGTCCAGATGTTGCTGTAATAACAAATATTGGGGATGCTCACCTACAAGAACTTGGTTCTAGATATGGAATTAGTAAAGCAAAATTAGAAATATTAAATGGCTTAAAGGATGGAGGATTGTTTGTTTTTAACGGAGATGAACCATTATTATTGAATCAGATTAAAACATTAAATGGTGAAGGGAAATGGAGAGTTAAAACGTTTGGTAGAGAGACAAGTAATGATTTATTTCCAACATCCATTCAAGTAACTACGAATGGAATGTTATTTACAATCAATGAGTATAACGATACATTGTTACTTCCAATTTTAGGAGAATACAATGTATTAAATGCTTTGTCAGCTATTCATGTGGCGTTAGAGTTTCAAATTCCTTTCTCCAAAATAAAAAAATCACTACATACTATATCACTTTCAAATATGAGAATGGAATTAATCGATGGAATGAATGGGTCAAAAATATTAAATGATGCCTATAATGCTAGTCCTACTTCCATGAAGGCAGTTATAGATTTAGCAGGAAAATTAGAAGGGTATAAGAGAAAAATTCTAGTTCTAGGTGACATGCTGGAATTAGGAGAATCTGAAATCCAATTGCATGAAGAAATTGGAGAATCTATAAATCCAAATGATTTCAACTATTTATTCACATTTGGTAAACTTGCAGAATCGATTGCTAATGCTGCACGGAACAAATGGACGGATAAAAATGTGTTTAGTTTCCAAGATAAAAGTCAACTAATAAAGGAATTGAAAGAAATCGTCAATGAAGGAGATTTAATTGTCGTTAAAGGGTCAAGGGGGATGAAATTAGAAGAGGTTGCTTACGCATTAGCACATCAATAATATACTAAATCAGTTTCTCTATCTTTATCTGAAAATATTATCTTAATCAGATGAAGATAGGCTTTTTTTTATGAAGAACAAAATAAAGAGCTTTCTTTTTCAGAAGAATGTGGAGGTTATGATGAATTTTTTCCATACCATATGTAAAAAATACATTTGGTATCACTTAGTTGTTCCTTTCTTCTATACCATAAAAAATAGAGATAAAAACGGCAATTTCATAAAGAAAATTGCCCGAGTGATTTCACAGACAAAGGATTCATTGCATTGAGGTTATATAAATGTTAATATTAGTGAAGTCTATCCATGTTGTTCCATCGCTTTAATATACAAAAAATGAAACAGATTAATTATATTTCATAATAAAGTGAAAAATTGTTTAGGCAATAAAATAAAGGAGTATGAAAGAATTGGCAAAGTTTAACGAATTACCTTTAAGCGCATCGACGCTACGCTCATTGAATCGAATAGGATTTGAAGAAACAACACCGATACAAGAACAAACTATTCCACTAAGTTTAGAAAATAAAGATATTATTGGTCAAGCACAAACGGGTACTGGGAAAACGGCCGCATTCGGCATCCCATTAATTGAGAAAGTTAATGCAAGGGAACGTGTTATTCAAGGACTTGTTATTGCACCTACGAGGGAACTTGCTGTACAAGTTTCTGAAGAATTATATAAAATTGGGTACGACAAAAAGATACATGTACTTGCCATATATGGTGGTCAAGACATTAGCAGACAAATACGTGCGTTAAAGAAGCAACCACATATTATTGTAGGTACACCAGGTAGAATTTTGGATCATATCAATCGTAAAACGATGGACTTATCCAATATTCATACCGTTGTCCTAGACGAAGCCGATGAAATGTTAAATATGGGCTTCATTGAAGATATTGAGTCAATTTTAGAGAATGTGCCAAAAGAACGACAAACACTTCTATTTAGTGCTACTATGCCAGAAAGAATTAAACAAGTGGCAAAAAGATTTATGTCAAATCCACAAACCGTAAAAGTAAAAGCAAAAGAGATGACTGTACCTCAAATCGAACAGTATTTTGTGAAGCTAGAGGAACAAGAAAAATTCGACGCATTGACACGTCTTTTAGATTACCAGTCACCGGAACTGGCTATTGTTTTTGGGCGTACAAAACGCCGCGTAGATGAGTTGGCTGAGGCACTTTCTATCCGTGGTTATGCTGTTGAAGGCATTCACGGAGATTTAAGCCAGGCGAAAAGACTTTCAGTTATACGTAAATTTAAAGAAGCTAATATTGATGTATTGGTTGCAACAGACGTAGCTGCAAGAGGTTTGGACATTTCTGGAGTTACCCATGTTTATAACTTTGATATCCCACAAGATCCTGAAAGTTATGTTCACAGAATCGGTAGAACAGGTCGTGCAGGAAATACAGGTATGGCCATTACTTTCGTTACACCTCGAGAAATGACCTATTTAAGAACGGTTGAAGAAACAACAAAGAAAAGAATGAAAAAGTTACAGGTTCCGACGTTAGAAGAGGCGCTTGAAGGTCAACAACGTTTGGTTGTTGATAAAATTGTAAATGTCATTGAGGAAAATAATCTTTCATTATATTATAAAGCATCAGAAGAACTTCTAAGTAAATATGATGAAAAGACGGTAATCGCTGCTGCATTGAAAATGTTAACAAAAGAGCCAGATACAACACCTGTTCAAATTACTAGTGAAAAACCTCTTCCGGTGAAAAAAGATCGCCAATCTCGAAGATACAATGATAAACGTGTGCGACCAAAAGGCCGAGATGGAAGAGGAAAAAATAAAGAACGAGAAAAACTACAAAAAAAATCAAAAGACACTAATCGATCTTCTAGTCGTAGAAGAGGTTAAAGAATAAACAACTGGAAAAACTAATTTCAAGTAATGAAGAAGAAGGAGGAATTGAAGGTTCAATTTCTCCTTCTTTCTATGTGCGCCCGGCATGTACATGAACTATAGGGTGTAAGTCCCGAACCCCGAAGACAGAAGTAGAGGTTAGCCAAGAGCAAGGGTGTCCGTGGTGACGCGGAATCTGAAGGAAGCTGGAGGCAAAACACCGGTCCGAGGAACACGAACCTCATATAAGGCTAGATATGATTGAGTGAGTTTGCATAACAAAACAAAGCTCTTTCTGTCGAAGGTCATATCGAGTAAATGAGGCGGATAGAT